>CAYWUE010000027.1:0-25876 GCA_964461415.1 uncultured Eubacterium sp. | reverse complement strand
GTTCGAATCCTGTCACGCACATTTATCAATCTCTGACTTGGTCAGGGATTTTTTTGTGCTTATAAATAACAATAGAGTTATTTTGAGATTGAATGCCATATGAAATTCATTGACTTTATGTGTATGTGATAGTAAAATGAAAAAGATTTTCAAATTCAATTGGTTAAAGTTATAAATTATATTTGAAATATTACTAATTATTATGTTTATATCGATGTTGATAAACTTTGTATATAATTGTGTTATTAATTTATTTTAGAATGCAGTTATACAAAATTGCTATATTTATTTGTCAGGTAGTTTAATAAATATAAGGAAGGGTTTGTGAAAATGGCAGGAAAATATAAAACAAGACAACAGGCTATCATTAGAGAGTATTTACAAAATAAAAATGAAGGTTACGTTACAGTAAGCCAGATAGAAAAATATCTAATTGACAATGATTGTAGTGTAGGCCTTACTACTATTTATAGACATTTAGAACAGATGGAGCAAGATGGTATTGTTACAAGGCTTAAGGTAGATGGACAACCGGGTGCTTGCTTTCAGTATATAGAGAATGATGAAGGAGATAATTGTTTTTATATAAAATGTGAATCCTGCGGAGAGGTATCAAAAATGGAGTGTAATCATTTATCAGAATTATATAGTCATGTAGAAGATGACCATCATTTTAAAATCAATACAAAGAAAACTGTATTTTATGGTAAATGTAAGAAATGTGGAGATTAATGATTTATGAGTATAAGTAAAAAGTTATGTTCTGTTTTTTTAATTATTCTAATGTGTCTTGGAGTGACAGGGTGTAGTGTAACAGAAGATAAAGAAAATCAAAGATATAAATTGAATATAGTAACGTCTATGTTTCCTTATTATGATATAACTAGGTCTGTTATAGGAGATGTCAAGGGAATTAATCTTGAGTTGGCTGTAAAGCCTGGGCAGGATAGTCATTCTTTTGAACCAACACCCGCGGAGGTAATTAAAATACAAGAAGCAGATTTGTTCATATATAATGGTGGTGAGATAGAAAACTGGGTAGAAGAAGTTCTTGAATCATATAAAAATACAAACCAGATTAAAGTTAAGATGATGGATGATGCAAATAAAATAGAATTGTTGTGTTCTGTTGGAAATTCTCACGATAAGATTCAACTAGAAGATGAACATATGAATGATGAGATTCAACTAGAAGATGAACATGGACATATACATGATGAATTTGATGCACATATATGGACATCTCCCATTAATGCTATATATATTACTGAAGTGATAAGAGATATACTGTGTGATGCAATGCCAAACGAAGCTGAGAATTTTGAAAATAATGCGGCAGAGTATGTTAGTCAGTTAAAAGGTGTAGATAAGGAAATCAGGGAGATTGTGAATAATGCTAATGTAAAGGAATTAATTTTTGCTGATCAGTTCCCGCTTATATATTTTACTACGGAATATGGATTGGAATATCACGCGGCATTTAAAGGATGTGGTCATGATATGGAGCCTAGTGTTAGAGATATATGCAATTTGATTGATGAAATCAAGGAAAAGAAAATCAAATCAGTGTTTCATTTAGAACTTAGCTCTGAACGAGTGGCGGATACAATATGTGAGGATACTGGTGCTGAAAAATTACAGTTTAATTCATGCCACAATGTCAGTCAGAAACAGTTTGACAATGGTGTGACTTATATTTCTTTAATGCAGGAAAATGTAGAGAATCTCAAAAAAGCACTTGAATAAATTTAACATAAGAAGAATTAGATTGAAAAATAAATTTTTTATTATTGTTTGTGTCGTCAGACGAAGGCGGCGGAATGGAGATTAGTGCGTATAAGTAATTATGTAAATCATATAAATAAAAAAGTTGGAACGAGTAATTATTGTCATTATATATAAGTAAAATTGGAACGAGCAATTATTGTCATTATATATAAGTAAAGTGGAACGAGTAATTACTGTTATTATATATAAGTAAAGTATGCATAGTTTTATTGAAATTATGTAAATAAGAGAAGTTAGGATAAAGGATATGATTTTTGGATTTGAAGATGTCACATTAGGATATGAAAATAAAATAGTTGCAAAAGATTTGAATTTTCAGGTAAATGAAGGTGATTATTTATGTATAGTTGGTGAAAATGGAACAGGAAAGAGTACCTTGCTTAAAACCATGCTGGGATTGATAAAGCCATTAAGTGGAAAGATAGATATTAATATTTCGGGAAAAGGAGTTGGATATTTGCCACAGCAAACAGCCAGCCAGAAGGATTTTCCGGCAAGTGTATGGGAGGTTGTGCTTTCAGGGGTGTTAAACGGAAAACGCAGAAATCCTTTCTATACAAAAGCTGACAAAGAGTGTGCAGCCAGAAATATGGAAAAGTTAGGAATATTAGATTTAAAAAAATGTTGTTATGGAGAATTGTCGGGAGGTCAGCAACAGAGAGCTTTATTGGCAAGAGCTTTGTGTGCAACAGATAATATTTTGATACTTGATGAGCCGGTTACAGGATTAGATCCTGCTGTTTCTATGGAATTTTATGAAACTGTAAAAAAACTTAATAAAGAAGAAAATGTAACTATAATTATGGTTACCCATGATATAAAAAATGCCTTAGAACATGCCACCCATATTTTGCATATGGAGCATAATAGAGAATTCTATGGAAATGTAAGAGATTACAAGCAGTCAAAGGTTTCTGACATGTTTTTAGGAGGTGAAAGCAATGTTTAATGAAATATTATCATATGAATTTATTCAGAGGGCATTTATAGGAGGTGTCTTAGTATCGCTATGTGCGGCATTGCTTGGAGTTAGTCTGGTGTTGAAAAGATACTCTATGATTGGTGATGGACTTTCCCATGTATCCTTTGGTGCGATAGCAATAGCAATGGCATTGGGAGTTGCTCCTATTAAATTTTCCATACCGGTGGTAGTGATAGCAGCATTTCTGTTGCTTAGAATTGCAGAAAATGGGAAAATGCAAAATGATGCAGCTATTGCAGTGGTAGCTTCATCAGCGCTGGCAATAGGTGTAATTGTTACATCTCTTACAACAGGATTGAATACAGATATTAACAGCTATATGTTTGGCAGTATATTAGCTATGTCAAGGGAAGATGTATCAATGAGTGTGATTTTATCAATTATTGTGTTAGTAATGTTTGTATGCTGCTATCATAGAATTTTTGCAGTTACATTTGATGAGAATTTTTCTAAGGCAACAGGAGTTAAGGTTAGTATGTATAATACTACGATTTCGCTTTTTACAGCATTAACGGTTGTATTAGGAATAAAAATGATGGGAGCAATGCTTATATCAAGTTTGATAATTTTTCCGGCATTAACAGCAATGAAGGTGTTTAAAAGTTTTCTTCAGGTTACAGTTTGCTCAGCAATATTAGCAGTTATCAATTTTACTATTGGGTTGTTTGCATCATATATACTTTCAATACCGGCAGGAGCTAGCATTGTCGTGGCTAATCTGATAGTATTTATCATCTTTAATATTGTAGGAGTTGTAATTAAAAAGTAGAGAAAATGAATATGGCAAATTTTGTTAGTGATTTAGGTGGTCATACAAAAATACAGCGCACCTTTAGGACTATAATCACTAGATGAGGAGAAGAGAAAGAGAGGAATGGTAGATTAAAATGGCATTTTTACCTATATCCAAAGAGGATATGATAGAAAGAGGAATAGAGCAGTTAGATTTCGTATTTATATCAGGGGATGCATATGTAGATCATCCTTCATTTGCTCATGCAATTATTGGAAGAGTTTTAGAAGCTCATGGATATACAGTGGGAATCATAGCACAGCCTGATTGGAAGGATGATAATAGCATCAATATTTTAGGAGAGCCAAGATTAGCCTTTTTGGTATCAGGTGGTAATATGGATTCTATGGTGAATCATTATTCTGTTGCCAAAAAGAGAAGAACTACAGATGCCTATACACCGGGTGGCGAGATAGGAAAACGTCCGGACCATGCAGTGGTTACTTATTGCAATTTGATTAGGCATACCTATAAAAATAAACCAATAATCATAGGTGGAATAGAGGCCAGTCTTAGAAGAATGGCTCATTATGATTATTGGAGCAATAGTTTTAAACGCTCAATTTTGTTAGATGGACAGGCTAATCTTATTTCATACGGTATGGGTGAAAAATCAATAGTTCAAATAGCAGATGCATTGAATAGTGGTATAGATATTAAGGATATCACATATATTCCGGGAACGGTTTTTAAGACGAAGGATATTTCCATGGTATATGATCCAATTATACTTCCTTCGTATGATGAGATGAAGGCGAACAAGTTAGAATATGCCCGCAGTTTTAAAATACAATCAGAAAATACAGACCCATATAATGGAAATACCTTGATAGAGCCATATCCTAACGGTGTATTTGTGGTGCAGAATCCACCACAGGAACCATTGACAAGACAGGAGATGGATGATGTTTATGACCTGCCATATGAGAGAACTTACCATCCTATTTATGAGGAAAAAGGTGGAATACCAGCTATTTTGGAAATACAGTTTTCACTTATTAGCTGTCGTGGATGTTTTGGTGCATGCAGTTTTTGTGCGTTGACATTTCATCAGGGCAGAATTATACAGTCCAGAAGTCATGAATCCATTGTAAAAGAGGCAGAGAGAATAACACAGATGCCGAATTTTAAAGGATATATACATGACGTTGGCGGACCGACTGCTAATTTTTACCATCCTGCATGCAAGAAGCAGTTAAAGAGTGGTGTGTGTAAGAACAGACAGTGTTTATGGCCACAACCCTGTAAAAATCTGGAGGTAGACCATAAGGATTATTTGAAATTGCTGAGAAAGCTTCGTGAAATACCAAAAGTAAAGAAAGTATTTGTACGTTCAGGAATCAGATTTGACTACATAATGGCTGACAAGGACGATACCTTTTTTAAAGAACTGGTCGAACATCATATTAGCGGTCAGCTTAAGGTAGCACCGGAACATATATCTGATAAAGTTTTATCATATATGGGAAAACCACAGAATTGTGTATATGAAAAATTCATAGAAAAGTATTATAAGCTTAATGAAAAGGCAGGAAAAAAGCAGTTTGTAGTGCCATATTTAATGAGTTCACATCCAGGCTCTGATATGAAGGAAGCAGTCAAACTTGCAGAATATTTGCGTGACATTGGATACAATCCACAGCAGGTACAGGATTTTTATCCGACACCGTCAACTATGTCTACCGTAATGTATTATACAGGAGTGGACCCAAGAACTATGGAGGAGGTTTATGTACCTAAGAATCCGCATGAAAAAGCAATGCAGCGTGCGTTGATGCAATATAGAAATCCAGCTAATTATAAATTGGTAAAGGAAGCATTGCATGTGGCTGGAAGAGAAGATTTAATAGGTTTTGGTAAAGAATGTCTGATAAAACCTAGACAGTTTAAAAAAGAAAAAGACTATGTTGCTGGAAAGAAGTCAGTTAAGGGGAATGGCAAATCAGATAAATCAAAAAGAGGAACTAGAAAGCGTAAGTAGAAATAGTTTAAAATTTAGTGAATTGTAATACGAACATTCATAAAATAAGATTTTAAGGTGTATAATACATTAAACTTTTACGGATGTATTGTGAGAGCAGTCGCAAGACTGCTCTTTTTCGTGTTGTTATTTATTTCGTGGAGTTTGCCACTCTACGATAAGCTTTTTTAATCTTACACTTTAGTAATAGCAAAGAATTTATTTTTTTGCAATACTTTTTTCTTATTTTTTTGACTTTTTCCGAGCAGATACTACTATTTTTCGACTCTTCATTAGCATTTTTACTGTAATCATCAGATTTTAAGCAGTCATAAAAACAGTCAATAATTTTATTGATAATATCTAAAAATCCTTCAAATTTTATAAAGATATTTATCTATTGTAAGATAATAAAAAATATTTTATTGTAAAAGAAAATTATAAATTTTATATGGAGGTATTTATGGCTAGAGGAGAAAATATTTATAAAAGAAAAGACGGACGTTGGGAGGCAAGGTATATAAAAAAGCGGGATATATCCGGGAAAATTATATACGGATTTGTTTATGGAAAGACTTATCATGAAGCAAAGCAAAAAGTTACAAAATGCAAATCTGACATATTAACGAGGTCAACTATAAATAATAATTGTGATGAGCAAATACTGTCTTTTTATTGCGACCAATGGTTATGTTTTAGAAAAACACAGATAAAAGCAGCTAGTTATATAAAATATAATACTATATTAACCAAATATATCAAACCGTACCTAGGAAACTTATATCCACATCAAATTACAACATCTTTAATTAATGATTTTTCATATAATCTTTTTTCAAGTGAATTACTTTCGAATAAATATATTCACGATATTTTAATTGTTCTAAAAAGTATCATAAAATTTATCACTACACATTTTTCAATTTCATGTCCTATAACTGTAATTAATTATCCAAAGAAACCTAAAAATCAAATGCGTATTTTGTCTATAGACGAACAAGATATTTTTGTAAATTATCTTCTATCTGATATAGATAATTGCAAATTTGGACTTTTAATAACTTTATTTACCGGTATAAGAATTGGTGAATTATGTGCATTGAAATGGGAGAACATATCGTTTACTGAAAAAACTTTAAGGGTAAATAGAACATTGCAACGATTAAGTGATATTGAAATTTCCGGAAATTCTAAAACACGAATTATTATAGGTTCGCCTAAAAGTGATACATCTACAAGAATTATTCCTTTAAATAAAAGTCTATTAACCTTATGCGAGAAAATGTATATACGAAATGATAATGCATATATTCTAACCGGTACTAATGAATATATGGAACCTAGAGTTTTGCAATATCGTATAAAGAAATATACCAAGGAATGTGGATTAGAGGATATTCATTGTCATACCTTACGTCATACTTTTGCTACACGTGCAGTAGAGGTTGGATTCGAATTAAAATCTCTTTCTGAGATATTAGGTCATTCAACAACTACTATCACATTGGAGCGATATGTACATTCCTCGCTAGAACTAAAAAGAAAAAATATGGATAAAATATCATACGATTTTTCAAATTTTTAAGCAGTCATTTTTTTAGTCATGTTAATTGTATTATTCTTATTATCCCTTTTCTAAAGAGATTTCAGAAACATTTTCTGTTCAAATCGTAGAGTGGCAAACTCTGCGAAAAATTTCAAAGCTGCTAAATCACAGAGTGGCAAACTCCACGAAACAAATAGGTAATGAGATATGAAAGAAAAGATGAAAATAATAAAGATAGCCATAACAGTATTGTTAGTGTTGCTAATTATAAGCGTTAGTTTTCTTGTAGCAGATATTGTGTACTACAAAGCATTAAAGAATACGGATATTACAGAAGTTAATTCAAATAATGTTATTGAAATGACAAAAGATAGTACAACAAATAATGAAAGTGAGGAAATATCTGAAACAAAAGAATCGGACAAAGACGAGCAGGATATAAAAAACACCAGCACTGAGAGAACAAGTAATGATGAAAAAACTGATAGTAACAACACTATTATCTTGTATAAAAAGAATCCTGAGTATAATGAAGCATTCTTATGTTCTAATATGTTTCCGGGAGATACAGAGGTTAGAAACTATTGCGTCAAAGTATCATATCATAACAAAGCTAGTGTTAATTTTATTGTGAATACACGTAAAGGATACGAAAAACTTGCAGAAGTTATGGATATAAAAGTCAGATTGGTTTCTACTGATGAAACCTTATATGAAGGAAAAGTGAAGGATATAAAAGATAGTGTTGTAACTGTCTTGAGGTCAGATTCTAAAAAAGTAGAATCATTAGATTATGAGATTACTGTTTCCCTAGATACATCTGTGGGAAATGAATATCAAAATTTAGATTTAATTACTGATTTTAAATGGTGGGTTGATGAAAAAGAAAATTTGGACAAGGCGCCTAAAACTGGCGATTATACTTTAAAAGTTATTGAATTGATAATAGCTATTGCTTTAATTACGTTATGCGTGATGTTATTAACCGGCCATAAATGGAGGGAGAAGAAGAAAAATGTCTGATAATATCCAGAGGAAGAAGATTAAATCAGGAATAGCGATAATCGTTATTTTGGTTTTATGTCTAGTCATAACTACATTTGCATTGGTTGATGTATCGTTAGAAATTAAAAATAATAAATTTCATACCGGGAATATAAAAATAAATATCAATGATCGAAAACCAGTAATAAATGAAACAGATTTTATTTTTGAACCTGGGATGACAGTTAAAAGAGAATTTTTTGTGAAAAATGAAGGGACATGGTCTGCGTATTACAAGATTTACTTAGATGAAATAAGTGGCGATTTAGCAAATGTTCTGGAAGTAACCATAAGTGACAATGATAAGGTTTTGTATAAGGGATTAGCTAGGAATATGAGCAAGGAAAATGTGGCAACCATTGATAATGCTTTGGCTCAGAATGAAAAGAAGAATTTTGAAATAGCATTTTATTTTCCTAAAGAAAAAGGGAATGAGGTACAAAACAAAAATATGTCATTTAGATTATGTGCCGATGCAGTTCAGACAAAGAATAATAAAGGAAGATTATTTCAGTAAAGTGTCGAGTAGGATTATAAATGCTCTATAGAAATAACATCTGAACAACAACTATACATAAGTGACTATATAGGAGATAAATGATGAAGGTATTAAATAAGATAGGAAGAGTAATTACATTTGCTTTTGTTATTTTTGCTGTTTGTATAATGATTTTTACAATTGTATCTGTTACTACATTTAACAAAACAGATAGAAGTATATTTGGGTATAAGGCATTTATTGTTTTATCAGACTCTATGAAGAAAACTGACTTTGAGGCGGGAGATTTGGTGCTTGTAAAGGAAGTTGATCCGGATACGTTAGTAGAAGGTGATATAGTGTCATATACATCTCAAGACGAATCGAATTTTGGAGAGGTTATTACACATAAAATACGAAAATTAACATTTGATTCAGAAGGAAATCCTGGATTTGTTACATATGGTACATCTACGGATACAGATGATGAAAATGTGGTTACATATCCGTATGTTATAGGCAAATATCAGACTCACATTCCTAAAGCAGGAAAATTCTTTAGATTCTTGAAAACAATTAAAGGATATTTCATATGCATCTTTTTACCGTTTATGATTTTGATAATTATGGAAGCAATAAGATGTGTAAGATTATTTAGATTATATAAGGCTGAACAAATTGAGCAGCTTGAGGAAGAAAAAAGAAAAATTGAGGCAGAGAGAGAAGAAACTCAGCGTATGATGAAAGAAATTTTGAAAATGAAAGCTCAGATGGGGGAACTTACTGAAAATAAGACTGAGGAGTAACAGTTAATTAAAATTGAAATAATCATCAGAAATGATGTTTATTATACCATTAAAAAATGAGGAGGTAAATTACAATGTCAAATGGTAAATCAACTAAAAGTACATTGCTTTCAAGTGTTTTTTCGATTGTAATGTGTGTTGCAATGCTCGTAGGAACTACTTTTGCGTGGTTCACAGACACAGCAACAACATCAGTTGACAAGATACAGGCTGGTAACTTGAATGTTACAATTGAAAAGTATGATGGCAATGATTGGGTATCTGCTGAAAATGAAACAATTAATTTCATAGCAAAAGATAGCCGAACAAATATCTTATGGGAGCCAGGTGCTACATATAAAACAGAAGGATTTAGAGTAGCAAATATAGGAAATCTGGCGCTCAAATACAAACTTATCCTTAATGGAGCTACAGGTGATAAGGAACTTCTTGATGCAATTGATTTTTCAATTGTAGATAAAGATGGAAATGCGGTAGATATTTCTAAATTTGCAGAAATGTTGAAGGCTGGTGAAAAATCAGATGAACTTTATGTTCAGGGTAAGATGAAAGAAACAGCTGGAAATGAATGTAAAGGCAAGAGTATCTCAGGCATTTATGTACAGGTAAGTGCTGCTCAGGCTTCATACGAAAATGACAGCAATGGAAACTCATATGATGCATTAGCTGAATATGAAGTAGCTGAAAAACCACCTGTATATATCGTAGGTGGCGATGAAGAAGCTTTAAAGAAGGTTTTTGAGGAAAGTACAAATAACAAAGAAACAATTATAAAATTAACATCCAGTATTAAATTTAGCGATGACGCTAAGTGGGAATCTTTGAAATTAGATACATATAAAAATTCGAAAATAACTATTGATGGTAATGGATATTACATCGAAAATATAAGCGCACCATTGATTGGACATTCTTATTTTAGTGGAGTGGAAATTGAAATCAAGAATTTGACTATTAAGAATTCAAAAATGTCTTTGACGCAAAAGAATATAAAAGATACTCAACAGTTAGGAATTGGAGCTTTTATAGGTTCTGTTGATAGGGGGGGAAAAGTTATACTTGATAACTGTCACGTAAATAATTCGGAAATAGTCATGAATGATGAAGAATTAGAACAAAGCGTGAAAGGTGCAGCAGGACTTGTAGGATATTCAACCGCTGCAAACCTCATAATAAAAAACTGTTCAGTCGAAAACACAAAAGTTGAAAGCGTATGTAATGCAGGTGCAATTGTAGGATATACACAGCATGAAGTAAAGATTGAAAATGCTACTGTAAAAGACTGTGACATAAAAGGAGAAAGAGAAGACAAGTCAGGATATGTTATTGGAACAGCAAATGTAGGTATAGTTGTAATTACAACAAGCAGTGAATGTGCTAACAATACAGTATTTGGTGTAAAGAACAGTGACAAGATATATGGAAGAAACTTAACAAACACAGAAGGTAATGGTTCATTAACTGTAAATAATGTTTTAATGAAATAGAATTAATAATAAATTGAAGTTCATATTTTACTCAAATTAATTAAGATTTGAAAGGAGAGAAAAACAAATGAAAACAAACAAATCAACAAAAAGAACTTGGCTTTCAAGCATACTTGCAGTTGTTATGTGCGTTGCTATGCTTGTAGGAACTACTTTTGCATGGTTTACTGATACAGCTACAACAAATGTTAGTGAAATTAAAGCAGGAAATCTTGATGTATCTCTTGAAGTTAAAGAAGACGGAGATTGGGTCTCTGCTGAAGGAAAAGTTATCAATTTTGTGGCAAAAGATGGCAAAGAAAATATTCTTTGGGAACCAGGATGTACATATAAATTACCTGAACTTAGAGTTGTAAACAATGGTAATTTAGCACTTAAATATATTGTAAAGATTACAGGTATTGAAGGAAGTGCAAAACTTAACGAAGTAATTGAATGGACATATGATAATAAAGAGGTAGGATATCTTAATAAAAAAGGTGATTCTAGTATTATCAATATTAGCGGTCATATGAAGGAAACTGCAGGAAATGAATATCAGGGACTTTCTATTCAGGGTGTAGCTATTACTGCTATAGCAACACAGGCTGCATATGAATATGACAGCGATGATAACCAGTATGATATGAATGCAACATTTCCTTATGCAAAATTAGTAGGTGGAACACATACTGTTAACGGAACATATGTTGCGGCAGATGAAGGTGGTAAAAAGAGTGTAACAGCCCTTTTAGTCAATGGTACAAATGAGGCAACTGATGTAACAATAACCGGTGGATATTTTGATGGTGGTAACAATGGTTCATCAAATAATGCTCTATGGGCGTATGGTAAAGATGCAAACGTTACTATTAAAGGTGGTTACTTTACTGTAGGAACAACATATAGCGGTGGTGGTAATACTTGTATATATGCTAGTGGAGGTGCAAAAATCACAATTGAAGGTGGTACTTTCATAACTGAAGCTTGTTTAAAAAATGGAATCTACTTTGTACTTAACTGTGCTGATAAGAGCGGTTCACAAATTACAGTTAAAGGTGGAAAATTCTATAAATTTAATCCGGCTAATGCAGGAACAAAGGGTTCAGATAGCTATGTAGGAGAAAATGAAATTATTGTAGCAGATGGTTATACAGTAAAACAGTCAGGAGACTGGTATTATGTTATTCCTGAAGGTACAGAATTTGTAAGTGATAATAATCTTGATAATGCGTTAACAAAGGTTACAAAAAATACATTTGTAACAGTAACAGAAAATACTACAGTATCAAAAGGTGTAACAACAGAAAAAAATACAACACTTAATGTTGATTTTGGTGGAAATGTAGTGAAAGCAACAGAGGGTGTAGGTTCAGGAAACAAGACTAATGGTATGCAGTTATTCGATGGTGCTAATGTTACATTATCAAATGGTACATATTCATTAGAACCAAAGAAGGTACACTACCTTATCCAGAATTATTCTAATCTTACAATTGACAATATGGTATTGAGTACAAAGGGATATGATGACCTTGGAACAAATCCAACAAATACTGATATGGCTGTTTTGTCATCAAATTGTGGAGATGTTGTAATAACAGGTAATACTCAGATTACAGCAAAAACAGGAACAATAGCACTTGATATTATGCACTGGGAAAATGAATCATATAATGAGAAAGGTTCTCATGTAACATTTGATGAAAGCTTCACAGGTGTATGTGATGGTAAAATTGAAGTATATTGCTATCGTAAGGGCAATATTGTAAAACCTGTAGATGACAATGGAGCTACTCTCATAATCAAGGGTGGTACTTTTAAGAATACAGGATTACCATTTAGTGAATTCAAAAAATTCGTACCAAATGGTTATACAGCTACAGAAAACAATGGAGTTTATACTGTAAAGGCTAATTAATATTTAATATCTAACATAGTTGTTAGTATAAAAATGGACAATCGCACAGAACAATAGGTATTTTGCTTTCGACAACATGTAGAAATATGTTTATTCAAGGGTGGAGTATTAAAAAATGTGATGATTGTCCATTTAATTTTAGTATCTATATAAATTGATTATCTAAAGTCTTAAGAAATAATTAAATTCCTTGGATACAGAATTATCATAACGAATATTAAAAGATACCATTTTTGGATTATCATAACGAGGTATATTATGGCTGCAAAAAAAATCACAAGGTGCCCCATATGTAATATGGAACATATAGCTGAAATGCGGGAAGAAAATAAAGAGATAACAATTAAAAATGAAGTTGTAATCTATAATGAGAAATATTTATTTTGTGATAATGCGGTTAATAACAATCATAAATATTTTACAAAAAAGCTAGAAAGAGAAAATCAAAAAAGAGCATTAAATACCTATAGAAGAAAGAAAGGATTACTCACGTCTGAGGAGATAGTAGATTTAAGAAAAGAATATAATTTGTCACAGGTAGAATTGGCAAAAATGATGGGATGGGGAGAAGCTACAATATCAAGGTATGAAAGCAATTGTATACAAGATATATCATACGACATCATGTTAAGAGAAATTAGGGATAATCCTTTGCAGGCATTAAAATTTTTAGAAATAAACAAGGATAAGTTTTGTGACGAAAAATATATAGAATTAAAGAATATAATAATTGAAAAATTCAATCAGTATGGATGGAAATATCTGATAAAACAATTAGTAACCGGGATATGCTTAGAGCATAAAACAACTGCTGAAAAAAGTGTGGAATATGATTTGGAAAGTTTAGATAACGTTGACATCAGTATAATGGACAATGATGAAAATAGAAATAATGAGATTATAGAAAAAATAGTTGAAAATCTAAAGGTATACATAAAAAAATAGATTTTATATAGAGAGAAAAATGTGTAGTTTGAGTATATACACGGTAAACGTGATTATATATTCTCATTAAAAAAGTGAAGGAGGAAAAAACAATGTCAAACATTAAAGCTACAAAGAGATCATTTGTATTTAGCATACTTGCCGTCATTATGTGTATTGCAATGTTCATTGGAACCACTTTTGCGTGGTTTACTGATACCGCTTCAACGAGTGTAAATAAAATTCAGGCAGGTACACTTAATGTTGGTCTTGAAATGGCAGACGGAACAAATGAAGACGGAACGACAAAGTGGGTAACCGCTGAAGGCAAAACTCTCAACTTCGTAAAAGCAAAGGGGCACGAAAACGAGGCAATCCTTTGGGAACCGGGTTGTACATACAATCTCCCTGAACTTCGTATTGTAAACAAGGGTAACCTTGCACTTAAATACAAGGTTGTTATTACTGGTATTAATGGTAGTGCTAAACTTAACGAGGTTATTGATTGGACAATTGGTGATGCTGATTTAGGTAAAGAACAATGTCTTCTTCCAGGCGAAAAATGCGAGTTTACTATTAAAGGTCATATGCAAGAGTCGACTGGTAATGACTATCAAAACGAGGCTATTGACAGTATATCTATTACCGTATACGCTACCCAAGATACTGTTGAATCTGACAGCAACAATAATCAATATGATACAGATGCTACTTATTATATCAATAAATCTGATAAAAAGAATGGAACAGTATATAATGCAACAAAAGTAACACTTGACTCTTATTCGATTGAACATAAATATAACGGAACTGAAAATGACGGTAAAGCATTTTATTTGTACAATGGTGCAGAACTAACACTAAATGATGCTGACCTTTCTACTACTATTGAGAATGACCAAGGAAAACGCCATATTGGATTTTTCCTTTACAATGGTGCCAAACTTACAATAAACAGCGGTAACTACAATATGGATGGTAAATGGAATGTTTTAATATGGGCACAGGGTGGTAAGAATAGTGAAAGATGTACCGTTACGATTAATGGTGGAAACTTTAAGGCAAGTGGAAATGCAAATTCGACAATTATTACTGCATACAGTGGTTATGGTTATTGTGGTTCCGATGTCTATATTACTGGTGGATTTTTTGATTTGAGTGAAGCTAACCCCAACCTTACACTACAATGGAAAAATGATAGCACGATGACCGTAACTGGTGGTACGTTTGTGAATTATGATCCTGCATATCATAAAGTAGTTCCAAGTGGGTATAAAGTGGAAAAACAGCAACGAGACGATGGAAAAATATGGTATACAGTTCTTCCCGAAAACAACTAAAACAGTCCTTTCAACTCTCGGGTTGAGAGGTAATCAAAAGGCATAAAGAAGTTTGTGTCTTTTGATTGCCTTGAAAATTGTATGAAATAGGTATCGATTAATTTCATACAATTCAATACAAAATTTGACAAAAATGTTTGTGTGTTATGAATTTTATGGTAGAATGTTATTTAATATGGATTTAGACATTCTAGGAGAAATACATTGAACAGAAAAGTTTTATTTTTAGATTTAGATGGCACTTTAACAAATGACGAAAAAAAGGTTACGCCAAAGACATTAAATGCATTGAAGAAAATAATGGAAGAAGGACATATTGTGGCGCTTGCATCAGGTCGCCCAACTCCCGGTATATTCAAGGTGGCAGAAATGCTAGAACTTGAAAAATATGGGGGATATGTCCTTTCTTTTAATGGAGGAAAAGTCATAAATTGGAAAACTAAAGAAGTGATTTATGAAAATTCTGTTCCAAAAGAATATGTACCTGAATTAGTAGATTATGCACTAGATAATAATATTGGTCTTATAACTTATGATGAAGAAAGTATTGTTGTAGGAACTCCAATAGATAAGTATATTGAATTAGAAGCATTTATTAATAGTTTACCGCTTAAAAATAAAAATCTTAAGGAGTATGTGGACTACAATCCTAGCAAGTGCCTGTTTACTGCTGAGGAAAAAATTGCTGCAGAACACGAAAAAATTCTTACAAAAAAATTTGAGGGAAGACTTAGTATATACAGGTCCGAGCCATTTTTTATTGAAGCCCTGCCAATAGGAATCGACAAGGCACGCTCAATGGAAAGATTAATTAATCATTTAGGTATTCCAAAAGAAAATACCATTGCATGTGGTGATGGCTATAATGATCTTACAATGATTAAATATGCACATATAGGTGTGGCAATGGAAAATGCTACAGATGTAGTAAAGGAAAATGCGGACTATATAACGAAATCAAATAATGATGACGGAATTGCTCACATTATTGAAAAATATATTTTATAAAGGAAAGGGAAAAATGATGAAAAGAAACAAAAGATTAATTGTACCATTTGCCTTAATGTTTGTTATGATTTTTGCAACAACGGTATTTGGTGCAGAAGAAGCTAGTGAAAATGTTCCAAAATTATTCGGAACATTTTGGGCTTTGGTTCCACCACTTGTGGCTATAGCATTGGCACTTATTACAAAAGAAGTGTATAGCTCATTATTTATAGGTATTGTAATTGGTGGATTATTTTACTCAGGTGGTTCCTTTGAGGGTACCATTAAACATGTATTGTCAGATGGAATTGTAGCATCACTGTCTGATGACTATAACGTGGGTATTTTAGTATTTTTAGTTGTTTTAGGAACTATTGTAGCATTAATGAATAATGCAGGTGGCTCGGCAGCTTTTGGTGAATGGGCCTCAAAGCATATAAAAACCAGAGCCGGAGCGCAGTTGGCAACTATAGCTCTTGGATGCTTAATATTTGTTGATGATTATTTTAATTGCCTTACAGTAGGAAGTGTTATGCGTCCGGTGACAGACAAGCACAATGTATCAAGAGCTAAGCTTTCATATCTTATTGATGCAACAGCAGCACCTGTATGTATTATTGCACCTATTTCCTCATGGGCAGCAGCTGTAACAGGATTTGTAAAAGGTGAAGACGGATTTGTTATATTTATAAAATCTATTCCGTATAACTATTATGCATTACTTACTATTGTAATGATGATTACGATTGTTGTAATGAATGTGGATTATGGCTCTATGGCAGTACATGAAGCTAATGCTCTTAAGGGAGATTTGTTTACAACTGGAAAATTTGAGGGAGAAGACTCAGATATTGATATTTCAGACAAAAAAGGGAAAGTGTGTGATCTTGTAATTCCGGTAATTACACTTATTATTTGTTGTATGCTAGGAATGCTTTATACGGGTGGATTATTCAGTGGAACGAATTTTGTGGAAGCCTTTTCTAACAGTGATGCATCAGTAGGACTTGCAATGGGAAGTATTTTTGCATTAATCATTACTATTGTATTCTATGTAGTAAGAAGGGTTCTTGATTTCAAAAAATGCATGGATTGCATTCCGGAAGGATTTAAGGCGATGGTACCGGCAATTCTCATTCTTACTTTTGCCTGGACACTGAAAAATATGACAAGCAGTCTTGGTGCAGCAGAATATGTTGAGGCAATTATGAAACATAGTGCAAATGGATTTGCAATATTATTGCCGGCAATTATTTTCCTTGTGGGATGTGGACTCGCTTTTGCAACAGGAACTTCTTGGGGAACATTTGGTATTTTGATTCCTATAGTAGTTCAGGCATTCCAAAAAACAGATCCGGCTATGATGATTATTGCAATTTCTGCATGTATGGCCGGTGCAGTTTGTGGTGACCATTGTTCACCTATTTCAGATACTACTATTATGTCATCAGCTGGAGCTAGATGTGAGCATACTAACCATGTATCTACACAGATACCATATGCAGTAACAGTTGCAGCAGTATCTTTTGTAACCTATATTATTTCCGGAGTGTTGCAAAAAACTACCGGATTAGGCTGGCTTGCACTGCCTATTGGCATAGTTCTTATGGTAGGAACAGTTTTTGTTATAAAAAAGGTCAATGTTAATAAAACATATGAATAAAATGTTGATAAAACATTGGAGATACAAGAGGAATGTTAATAATAAATACTTTATAAAAAATTAAAAAGAATAGATGATTAATGATTAATTATTTAGATAAAGATGATTTGTTAATTTAGTATGTAAAAACCGTAATCATAAGGTGATATAAGAGACTTAAGCTCAGTAAAATGATATATCAGAAATGATTACGGTTTTTTGTTGATTTTTATAATTATAAAAATTTCTATTCTTAAAAATTATTTGTTTTGTGTTGGTATATATGGTAATAAGCTGTTGGCAACATTTTGGATTGGCATTGTTTGCAACCATACACGTCCCGGACCTGAAACAACTGTATTAAAAAGACCTTCTCCACCTAAAACAAAATTTTTGAATCCGCTTATTTTTTGTATTTCCATTGTACAGGTTGCAGACATTGCAGCAAGATGCCCTGTATCAATTATAATTTTTTCGCCTAATCGTAAATCGTATTCTACTACATAACCATCAAATTCAGCAAATGCCATTCCGTATCCGGAAAGCTTCTGCATAATAAATCCTTCGCCGCCGAACAATCCGGTACCCAGATTTTTTTTGAAATGTACAGATAATTCAACACCTGATTCACAAGCTAAAAATGCAGATTTTTGAAGAATCATTTCATTTCCTGCAGAAATTTCAAATGCTTTTATCGAGCCTGGAAAGGATGATGCAATTGAAATCATACCGTTTTCACGTTCTGCTGTGTATATATTTTGGAAAATGGTATCACCAGATATGGCTCTTCCGAACATTTTTCCTATACTGCCACCAGTAGTTTCCATTTTCATATTAGGTGACATCCATGCCATTCCGCCACCTTCCGTTATGATTTTCTCTCCGGCATCAAGTTCACATATTACAACCGGAAGAGTTTCGCCCTGAATAGTATATTTCATAGGTTCCTCCTTAAAAAAATATTATTTGCTTTATTGTATCATACAGGATAAAGTTTGAGTAGAAAAAGTTACTATAGATATTATTTTTTTTATAACTTTAGTTCTTATTTTTTATTATTAATATCTTCATTTAAGCTATTCATCCTTATGCTGACTTCCATCAGGCTCTATATGATAATTATCTTTATAAATCAATTTTGAAATTGGAACAATTTCAAAGCCTTTTTCTTTTAGTCCCTCAATCACCTGTGGAAGTGCCGTTGCAGTATATTTTGCACCATTATGCATTAGAATAATTGAACCGTTCTTTAAGGATTTATGATTTAAGACTGTATTAACAATAGAATCTACTCCATAGTTTTTCCAATCTAGTGAATCTACATCCCACTGGATAGTGTAATATCCACAATTTTTTGCCTGTTCAATAAGGGCATTATTGTAGTCTCCGTATGGAGGTCTAAAAAGCGTCATTTTTACGTCAGTTAACTTTTCAACTTTTTGTGTAACTTTATTTAATTCATCGCATATATCTTCGTTATTAAGTTGTGACATGTGCTTATGGTTTTCGCTATGATTTCCTAAATCGTGACCGGCTTTTTGGATTGCTATGACATCGTCAGGATATTTTTCAACCCAGCCACCGGTCATAAAAAATGTGACGTTTATATTATATTTTTTTAGTACATCTAAGATTTTTTGAGTGTCATCATTACCCCAGGCGGCGTCAAAACTTAGAGCAACCTGTGGTTTGTCGGTTTTTACGCAGTATATTGGAAGTTTTTTTGTTGATGCGGAAGCAGGCAGCAGTTCGAAATTATTTTGGTATATATTTCCTTGAAGATAATATGTACCACCGGCAATGACGGACATAAGCACAAGCCAGAATATGCTGCGTTTTATTAAGGTTAAATACTCAGAGTTTTGTTTAGACATAAAAACTCCTGTAAGGATTTTAGTACATTATATGTAAAAATAATAAATAAATAACCACAAGGTAAGCTGCAAGAGACAGCAATAGATGAATTTAAATTAGGGTTTTTCCTATTATTTTTCTTGTATGTTTGTTATAATTGACAAGGATATACTAGTCAGGATTGATGGTATGTATTTACTATGGGAAAGATATATGAGGAAAAATAAATATGATTACGAAGACGGGAATGCCTTTTAGTGGTTTAGCAGGTGCCGGATTTTCTGGCAGTTATAGAGGAATGAGATTTTTTATGAAATCTTATGATAAGGAGAATATTACAGTTTACGTTTATCCGGAACCATATAATTTTGAAAAGACAAAGGATGAGAATAAAGAAAAAATGGAATTTCCATATACAGAAGAAGGAGTGGATTTGTGTGTAGACTGGCTTAATCAGAAGTATGAGAACGAAAAGGATAAATGGGAAAAAGCTTTTAACAGCAGGATGAATATTTAGGAGGTACGTTATGAAGCTTTCGGAATTGAAACAAGGTCAAACAGGCAGGATATGCACAGTTGGCGGAATGGGACAACTTAGACAGCATTTTCTTGATATGGGTTTGATTCAGGGGACTGAAATTACATATATTAAGGCTGCCCCTATGGGTGACCCAATAGAATACAGAATATGGGGATATGAATTAACTCTTAGAAAAGATGATGCGGCACAGATTGAAATTGAGTTGAAAGATGGGGCTAATGATGACATCGAATCAACAAAATCTAATAGCAAATCAGATATAGATGATAAAAACAATCAGGATAAATTAGAAGCAACTGGTAGAAAACGAAAAAGTCAGAAGAATGATAAGAATTTTGGCTCAGGGAATTTTACAAAACATCCTCATATTGGTGAGTCTGGAATTTACCATGTAAAACAGCGTGGAGAAATAATCGAAAAAGGTCAGTTGATTACATTTGGCCTGGCAGGAAATCAGAATTGTGGGAAAACTACTTTATTTAATCAGCTTACAGGTGCTAATCAGCATGTTGGAAACTTTCCAGGGGTTACTGTTGACAGAAAAGATGGACAGATACGCGGTCAGGATAATACTATGATTGTGGATTTGCCTGGGATTTATTCCATGTCACCATATACTAGTGAGGAGATAGTTTCTAGAGAGTATTTTTTAAATGATAGACCTAAAGGAATTATTAATATAGTTGATAGTACTAATATTGAGAGAAATATGTACCTGACAATGCAACTTATTGAATTGGATATTCCTATGGTTTTGGCCCTTAATATGATGGATGAAGTGACTGCTAATGGTGGCAGTGTGGATGTTAATAAGCTAGAGGCCACACTAGGTATTCCCGTTGTTCCTATCTCGGCAGCAAAAAACGAAGGAGTAGATGAATTGATTGAACATGCAATGCATGTGGCTGTTCATAGAGAAAGACCGGGGCGCATGGATTTTTGTGACGAAAATGGAGAGGACCATGGTGCAGTACATAGATGTATTCACTCTATTATGCATTTGATTGATGACCATGCTAAAGAAAATTCTATTCCAATCAGATTTGCGGCAAGCAAGATAATTGAGGGTGACAATGACATTATCGAGAGATTAAACTTAGACACTAATGAAAAAGAAATGGTAGAGCATATTATTGTGCAGATGGAAAATGAAAGTAGGATGGATAGATTAGCTGCTCTTGCAAAAATGCGTTTTACATTTATTGACAGAGTTTGTAAAGAAACCGTAGCCAGACCAAAGGAAAGCAAGGAACATATCAGAAGCCAAAAAATCGACAGGGTTTTGACAGGAAAATATACAGCTATCCCTGCTTTTATTGGAATTATGGCTTTAATATTCTGGTTAACATTTGGTGTCATTGGTGTGTGGTTGCAGGATTTGATGGATGTAGGTATAACCGCATTAAGCAATTGGTGTGGCAAAGTAATGATATCTGCTAATGTCAATGAGGCATTAAGGTCGCTTATAACAGACGGTATTTTTGTAGGTGTTGGAAGTGTGCTTAGCTTTCTGCCTATTATTGTGGTGCTGTTTTTCTTTCTTTCGTTGTTGGAAGACAGTGGTTATATGGCAAGAATTGCTTTTGTAATGGACAAGTTATTGAGAAAAATTGGTTTGTCAGGCAGAAGTTTTGTGCCGATGATTATAGGATTTGGCTGTTCTGTTCCTGCCATTATGGCAACAAGAACGTTACCTTCTGAGCGTGACAGAAAAATGACTATCATGCTTATACCATTTATGAGCTGTTCTGCAAAAATTCCGATATACGCTTTTTTTGCATCAGCTTTCTTTCCGAAGAATGGAACGTTGGTAATGATTGGACTTTACTTTATGGGAATTATTGTAGCTATATTGTATGCATTAATTTTGGACCATACAAAGTTTAAAGGGGAACCGGTGCCTTTTGTAATGGAATTGCCTAATTATAGGATGCCGGAAGCTAAGAGTGTTCTTAGATTAATGTGGGATAAAGCAAAGGATTTTCTGACTAGGGCATTTACGGTTATATTTGTAGCATCAATAGTAATTTGGATTTTGCAGACCTTTAATTTTACATTCAATATGGTTGAGGATTCTAAAAACAGTATGCTGGCAGTAGTTGGTGGTTTGATTGCACCAATTTTTATTCCGCTGGGATTTGGCGATTGGAGAGCTTCAACAGCATTGATTACCGGATTTATGGCAAAGGAAAGTGTTGTCAGCACAATTACGGTCTTATTGGGTGAGAAAGGCCTTGCGCAATTATTTGATACAAAAACCACTATTGTATTTTTGGTATTTATATTACTTTATACACCTTGTGTCGCTGCAATATCAGCAGTAAAAAGAGAACTAGGTGGAAAATGGGCAGTGTTGGTTGTATTTTTGCAATGTGCAGTGGCATGGATTGTGGCTTTTTTAGTAAAATGCCTGTTGATATTTTTTTAGATAATGGAAAGAATGGTAGCATTAAACTATTATAAACATATTACATCTAAAAATAGATTTTGACGTAATTATAGCATAATTAGAGAAATTATTATTACTAGTTAGATATAGCAAAAACGGAAGGATAGAGTTAAAAATGTACAATACAATTATTTTTGATTTAGATGGAACTTTGTTAAATACTATAGATGATTTGGCAAGCGCAGTTAATTTTGTTCAAAAAAAATTTGGCTGGGATGTTCATGCTGTAGACTTAGTTAGAAAAAATGTTGGAAATGGAATAAAAAAATTAGTGGAGCGCTCTATTCCGTATGGTATGGAAAATTCACAGTTTGAAGAAGCATTTAAAGCATTTAAGGAATTTTATCAGGAGAATTGTCAGATAAAAACAGCGCCTTATGAAGGTGTAATGGAATTGTTGAAAAATTTAAAGGAAACAGGCTACAAAATGGCTATAGTTTCTAACAAGGCACAGGGTGCAGTTAGTGAATTAAACGATATATATTTTAGTGAATTTATAGATGTAGCAATAGGGGAAAATGAGGACGGTGGAATTAAGAAAAAACCTGCACCTGATGAAGTGGAAATGGCATTGTTGCAGTTAAATAGCAAAAAAGAAGAATCTTTATATGTAGGAGATTCTGAGGTTGACAAGGCAACAGCAGACAATTCAGGTCTTGATTGCGTTCTCTGTCAATGGGGATTTAGAGATAGAGAATTGTTGCAAAGTCTAAATCCAAAAGCTATTATAGCTACACCGGGTGAACTGATAGATGTATGTAATAATTTATAAAAATAAGCAAATTATTCAATAGGTTTTTCGCCCATTTCATCTAACATTATATTTAGGTAAATAAGTTTATAATTTTTTTCTATAGCAAAAATAATAATACTGTCACGTTTTAGTTTGGGGTATAAAATCCCATTATTAGATAAATGAAGTAATCTGTTCGTGTCTTCTAGAGTTAGGGACATAGCCAGAGCAAGGGCTAATACCTTATCTCTAGAAGGTTTTTTTGAACCATCAAAAATCTGGTATCCGTAATTTTTTTGTATATTAGAAGCGTTTATAACAGATGATTTTGTGAGGTTTCTTTCTGATAATAATTGATTTAGGTAATCGTGAAATTCAATATCTGTTATATGTGTATCATTGTCTTTAAGATAAGTATTTATATCAGTGGATGAATGTAGGTTTTTAAGCAATTCATCTGTTCTTTTATTTGTCATAAGTATATCCTCTTTCTGTTTTTAATAGTTATTATGCAATGTATTTAATCAGTTAAATTTAGCAATGTACTATGAAGATTGGAATTATTATATAAAAAAACAATGTTATTTTCAAATAAGAAGTGAATCGTGGTATAATTAACCAATCATACTAAATTTGTGCCACAAGCATCAGCGACGGAATGGATGATTGGTGGGAAAAATAATTTTTTTATTACTATTTGTGTCGCCAGTCAAAGGTGGCGAAATGGAGATTAGAATGAACGGAAAAGAAAATTACTATTTAGAAAAATATAAAAAATTAACAGTTTTGTCAAGTACACCTAAATGTGAAACTATACTGGCAATGAACATAGATACAAACCAGGTAGTGGTTTTTAAAAGCATGGAAAAGCACGCATATGATGTATATGAGAAACTTATAAAATTAAATAATTTCAATGTAGTTAAGGTAGAAGACTGTTTTATGCATGATGATAAATGTATCGCAGTAGAAGAATTTATTAACGGAATAAGATTAAGTGACATTTTGGCTGATAAAATAGACATAAAATTAATAGCTGATTATATAAGACAGATTTGTAATGGATTAAAGGACGTGCATGAATTAGGAATTGTTCATAGGGATTTGCAACCTAAAAATATTGTAATTACAAGTGAAAATAATCTAAAAATTATTGATTTTGATATTGCACGAATAAAAAAAGAAAATGCTTCTAATGATACAGAACTGTGGGGGACGGCAGGTTATGCTGCTCCGGAGCAGTTTGGTTTTGCTCAGACTGATGAGAGAAGTGACATATACTCACTAGGAGTAATAATAGATGAGATGATTAAGCCTTATGCAGAATCTGTCAATGTTATTTTGAATGGCGAGGAACAAAAGTCGATAACAAAATTATCAAAGATTAGTAAGAAATGTAAGGAAATGGATCCGGAAAATAGATATAAATCTATTGAGGAAATACTAAAACAACTAAGAATGTTACAAAGGAAGGAAAATTTGGAAGATAAAAGTATTGCATATGAGGAAAAAATGAATCTCGACAATGTAATCAGAACAATTCCAGGATACAGAAGCAAGAACAAAATATATATGTTTTTGGCTACAGCTATATATAGTTTTTTAATATATATGTTCTTTGTGGTTGGAAGCAATATGGAAAATACTAAGACCGGATTTGATATAATTACAGCTATATTAATAGAATGTGCCATTTTTTTACCTTATGCATATCTTGTGAATATAGGAAATATGGTATATAAGTTTAGAGGAAGAAAATTTCAATACAAAATTTTTGAATATATACATCGCGTAGTTGTGGCTGCATTTATTTTTGTTTTTATTATAATTTTTACTGCGGCAATTACGCAAAAATAAGTACATTACAATTATGCTGACAGCATAACAAAAGAATCTCCGAAAATTGTAATATATTATAAAAAGAATATATACATATGGAGGAGAAAATTATGGAAGTAAAAAAGAAACCAATATATAAAAGAATATGGTTTTGGATTGTAATTGTTGTTCTTTTTATAGGAGTAGGGACAATGTCGGATGATGAAACAGAAACATCTAAAACAAATACCACAAAGGTAAGCAGTGAAAAAAAAGCTGATGAGAATGAAGATACCGAAGATGTTGAGGATGAAACCGAAAAAAATAAGGAACAGGTGTTATATGACAAAAATGATATACTTATAAAAGTTACTGGATATGAATATCATTCGGTAATGGATTATTTGGAGTTGAAGGTATATATTGAAAACAATAGCAAACAGGACTTGGTATTCAATGTGGATGGGGATGTAACACTTGATGGCTATACTTTAGGAACATATTTTTATGAAGAAATTAATAAAGGTACAAAGAAAAATGCCACGATAGATATTCGCGAATTAAGTGAGAATGGGATTGAGGAAGAATTATTAAAGAAGCTGACTTTTAAAATGGATATTTATCACAGTGATAATTATATTGTTGATGATAGAATAGAAGAAGACTTTAAGATGGTATATAAGTTCTAGATTTTGATGTGTAATAAACAACAATGGAAGTAAATTTATTACAGCGAAAATGATATAAGTGGTGGGTTGACACCTAAAATCTGATATGTTTTCCGAACATAGGTGTCGGAGGTTG
>CAYWUE010000026.1:0-25907 GCA_964461415.1 uncultured Eubacterium sp. | reverse complement strand
TGAAAATGTATTTAGAAACAAAAAAACAGCATGATGACTGTATTATTTTTTACATATTTGTTGACTTTTATGTACTGTTTTTCGATGATGCCCCAACAGCATCCAAAGAGATGGAAATTACTTTGACAGGAAAAAGCTGTGGCCTTGAAGATAGAGCACCTATGTGTGGAGTTCCTTACCATGCTGTTGATACCTATATTAACAGATTAGTTACAAAAGGATATAAAGTTTGTATTGTTGAACAGACAGAGGACCCGGCGCAGGCTAAAGGACTTGTAAAAAGAGAAGTTGTAAGAATAGTTACTCCGGGTACTAATTTAAATACGGCGACAATGGATGAAGGCAAGAATAATTATATTATGTCTATTGCCTATATTGGCGGAAAATTTGGTGTATCAATTGCTGATGTTACAACAGGTGATTACTATGTCACTGAAGTTTTGACAGAGCGAAATGTAATTGATGAAATTAATAAATTTATGCCAAGTGAAATCATATGTAATCGCTCATTTTTAATGAGTGGAATGGATATTGATGATTTAAGAGACAGACTTTCAATTTCTATATTTGAATTGGAAGAATGGTACTTTGACGAAGAAATTTGTAATGATGTTTTAAAAGATCATTTTGCCATTATGGATTTGGCAGGACTTGGAATATCGGGAATGAGCTTAGGCGTTATTGCATCTGGCTCTCTATTAAAATATCTTTATGAAACACAGAAGAATAGCTTGTCTCACATGACAAAGCTTATACCATATTCTACAAGTACATTTATGATACTTGACACTTCAACAAGAAGAAATTTAGAATTGTGTGAAACATTAAGAGAAAAACAGAAAAAAGGTTCGCTGCTTTGGGTTTTGGATAAAACAAAAACTGCAATGGGTGCTAGAACCTTAAGAAATTATATTGAACAGCCCTTGATTTCTAAGGAAGAAATCATCGACCGACAGAAAGTTATTGAAGAACTAAATAAGTCTATGATAACAAGAGATGAGCTTAGAGAATATTTAGCTCCGATATATGATCTTGAGAGACTATTAAGCAAGATATCCTATCGTTCAGCTAATCCTAGAGATTTGATTGCATTTAAGACATCCCTTTCAATGCTACCACACATTAAGAATATAATCAGAGATTTTAAGTCTCCTTTATTTAAAGATATTTATGAAAGACTAGATATTCTTGAGGATATTACTGAGCTTATAACTCAGTCTATTATGGATGATCCACCAATTGCAATAAAGGAAGGTGGAATAATAAGAACAGGGTACAATGAAGAAATTGACCGATTAAGAAGTGCAAAGACAGAAGGAAAGACTTGGCTTGCTGAAATGGAAGCTAATGAAAAAGAAAGCACAGGAATAAAAACCTTAAAGATTAAGTTTAATAAGGTTTTTGGATATTATATTGAAGTATCAAATTCTTTTAAAAATCAGGTTCCCGATTATTACATCAGAAAACAGACTTTGGCTAATGCTGAAAGATATACAACTGACAAGTTAAAAGAATTAGAAGATATTATTATGGGTGCTGAGGATAAGCTATTCTCATTAGAATATAATATTTTTACATCTATCAGAGATGAAATCTTTAATCAGATTAACAGAATTCAGCAAACAGCTAAGGCTATAGCTCAGATTGATGTTTTTGCATCACTTGCATTTGTGGCAGACAGAAATCATTTTGTAAAACCTAAAATTAACGAAAAAGGAATTATTAATATTAAGGAAGGCAGACATCCTGTTGTTGAAAAAATGATTCCTGATAATACTTTTATTTCGAATAATACATATTTGGACATGAATAATAACCGATTGGCTATTATTACAGGACCTAATATGGCTGGTAAGTCTACATATATGAGACAGACAGCTTTAATTGTACTAATGGCTCAAATCGGCTCTTTTGTACCAGCAAAATCTGCTAATATTTCAATTTGCGATAAGATTTTTACAAGAGTTGGTGCATCCGATGACTTAGCGAGTGGTCAGAGTACATTTATGGTTGAAATGACTGAAGTTGCAAATATTTTAAGAAATGCCACATCAAAAAGCTTGCTTATTTTAGATGAAATTGGTCGTGGCACAAGTACTTTTGACGGCCTTAGTATTGCATGGGCAGTTGTTGAACATATTTGTGATAAAAAGCTTCTTGGTGCAAAAACATTATTTGCTACTCATTACCATGAACTTACAGAGCTTGAAGGTACACTTCCGGGTGTAAATAACTATTGTATCAGTGTAAAAGAGCAAGGCGATGATATTGTTTTTTTAAGAAAAATTGTTGCAGGTGGAGCTGATAAGAGCTATGGTATACAGGTTGCGAAATTAGCAGGTGTACCAGATACAGTTCTAAATAGAGCAAAACAATTAGTTACAGAATTAAGTAATGCGGATATTACGGTAAAGGCAAAAGAAATTGCAGCAAGTTTGCAGCCGGGAACTAATGTATTACCGTCAATGAATGATGACCTGGAATCCCATCAGATGACTTTATTTGATGCAATAAGAGAAGATGATATTATTAGGGAATTGCAGGAAATTGATTTAGGAAAAATGACACCGATTGAGGGATTAAATTATTTGTATAAGCTTCAAAATCAATTGAAGAACAGATGGCAATAAAAAAATATAATAACAGATAAAATATTTTGTAAATTAGAGGATTATAATTAAACAAATATAAATTATTGTTTTTGACACACATATAACGGCGGAATGGAGATTAATATGAGCAAGATTCATGTTCTAGACCAAAATACCATAAATCAAATAGCGGCAGGTGAAGTGATAGACAGACCATCATCCATCGTAAAGGAACTTATGGAAAATGCAATAGATGCAGGTTCTACAATGATATCGGTGGAAATAAAAGATGGTGGAACATCTCTTATAAGAATAACTGACAATGGTTCAGGTATTGAAAGAGAAGATATAAAGGTTGCTTTTTTAAGACATGCCACAAGCAAAATTAAAACGGCCCTTGATTTAGTCAGTGTATCTTCGCTTGGCTTTAGAGGTGAAGCACTTTCAAGTATTGCATCAGTTTGTCAGGTGGAATTGATTACAAAAACAAAGGATGCCATTACCGGAACACGTTATAGAATTGAAGGTGGAAAAGAAGTTGGCTTTGAGGAAATCGGAGCTCCTGAGGGTACAACATTTATTGTTAAAAATATATTTTTCAATACACCTGCTAGACGAAAGTTTTTAAAAACAGCACAGACAGAGGCTGGATATATTTCGGAAATTGTGGAAAAGATTGCCTTATCTCATCCTGAAATATCCATTAGTTTTATTAACAATGGACAGACTAAAATGCATACTTCCGGAAACGGAAATTTAAAAGATGTGATTTATAATATTTATGGCAGGGATATTGCTAATAATCTTTTAGAAATAAATTGCGGAAATGAATTTATAAAAATGACGGGATATATTGGAAAGGCAATTATTTCAAAAGGCAATCGCAGCTTCGAAAATTATTTTATTAATGGACGATATATTAAGAGCAATATTATTTCAAAAGCCATAGAAGATGGATACAAGTTTATATTGATGCAGCATAAGTATCCGTTTACAACAATAAATTTTGAGATAGATCAAGATTTGTTAGATGTAAATGTTCATCCTGCAAAAATGGAACTTAGATTTAGAAAAGGTGAAGCAATCTATCCTTTTATTATGGAGAGCATACACGATACTTTAATTGAAAGACCTAATATCATAAATGTTTCGCTTGATGTTGAAAAGAATGAAAAAATAAAGATTGAGAGGGCGCCGGAACCTTTTGAAAAAACAAGAGCAGATCTTAATCGTATTATTGGTGATGAGATTAAGTATAATAATTTGTCTAAAAATGTTATAAATAATTTCGAAAATAATATAACCTATAATAATAGCAAAAATACAGTTGACAGTGTTGAAAATAACATCAATAAAGAAAATGAAAATGCTTCTGATAGCGCAGAAATAATAAAAGAAAATGTTGAATATTTAGTAAATAATATAAATTCAAAAACAAAAGAAGAAATGAAACATACACAGCAGGAATTAACAAATGTCTATGATGATTTTCTTACAACTGCTGCAAGACCTGTACATAAACTTATTGGACAGGTTTTTGAAACATATTGGATTGTAGAATATAATGATAAAATGTATATTATCGACCAGCATGCAGCTCATGAAAAAGTGATGTTTGAAAAACTGATGGAAAGACTTAAAAATAAAGAAGTATCTTCCCAGATTATTAATCCGCCTATAATTTTAAATTTGTCGTTAAACGAGGCTAATTTATTAGAAAAATATATGGAAAATTTTAAAGAAATTGGCTTTGAAATAGAGACGTTTGGTGGTCAGGATTTTGCTGTGAGAGCAGTTCCGGTTGATCTTTATACATTAGACAGCAATGATGTATTAATGCAGATAATTGACAATTTGTCTAATGAAAATGGAAGAATGGTTCCTGATATAATAACAGAAAAAATTGCTTCTATGTCATGCAAAGCGGCAGTAAAAGGTAACAGTAAACTCTCAATTCAGGAAGCAAATTCCCTGATAGACCAGTTGCTTTCTTTAGAAAATCCTTTTAACTGTCCACATGGACGACCAACCATAATTTCCATGAGCCAGTATGAATTAGAAAAGAAATTCAAAAGAATTGTTTGATTTTATAAAAAATCATTACTATTTATGCTATTGAGAAATAGTGGAATGGAGTATTAAATGAAAGATTTGGTGATTATAACCGGGCCTACAGCGGTGGGAAAAACTGATTTATCCATTGAAATCGCCAAAAGAATCGGTGGAGAAATTATTAGTGCTGATTCTATTCAAGTATATAAACATATGGATATCGGTTCTGCAAAGATTAAAAAAGAAGAAATGCAAAATATAAAACATTATCTTATTGATGAATTTGAGCCGGATGATGAATTTAATGTGAATATTTTTCAAAAGTTAACAAAAAAATATATGAATGAAATTTATGAAAAAGATAAAATACCTATTATTGTAGGTGGAACAGGGTTTTACATACAATCTGTTTTGTATGACATAAAATTTGATGAAACAGATGATAACCATCAATATAGAAAAGAATTGGAAGATATTTATAAAAAAAAGGGGGCAGAGTATCTTCATAATATGTTAAAAAAAGTAGACGAGGAATCAGCTAACGCAATACATTATAATAATGTAAAAAGAGTAATAAGAGCGTTAGAATATTATTATCAGACAGGAAATAAGATTTCAGACCATAATAATGAGCAAAGACAGAATATTTCGCCATATAATTTTAAATATTTTGTTTTAAATGATAAAAGAGAGCTTTTATATTCAAGAATTAACAAACGTGTGGATATAATGGTTAAACAGGGCCTTGTGGAGGAAGTGAAATGGCTTATTGATAAAGGATATAGCAGAAAGCTTACATCTATGCAAGGAATAGGATATAAAGAAATTGCAGCCTATATAGATAGCGAGATTTCTTTAGATGAGGCAGTTGAACTTATTAAGAAAAATACACGCCACTTTGCTAAAAGACAGTTAACATGGTTTAGAAGAGAAAAAGATGTGACTATGGTTAACTGGGATGATTTTGATTATGACAAAAATGCTATGGTTGAAAAAATACTAGCTGATTTAAAAGAAAGAAAAATAGGTTAATAATTAAGTAATTTAATCATTTATTAATTAAATAATATTCAATAAATAACAATAAACTATAAAGGATATAATAATGGTAGCTAATATTAAAGATATGTATAAGGAACATGGAATATCTGATGAAGTATATAATTTTTCAGAAAAGATTGTTAGAGAGTTAAAAGAAAGATTTGAAAAGGTTGATAAAGTGGCAGAATATAATCAGTTAAAGGTTATTGCAGCGATGCAGAAAAATAAGGTTGCAGAAGCACATTTTAATACGACAACCGGCTATGGTTATAATGATTTAGGAAGAGAAACATTAGAAAAAGTATATGCTGATGTTTTTAATTGTGAAGATGCATTAGTAAGACCACAGATTACATGTGGAACTCATGCATTAGCACTTGCATTATCTGCTAATTTAAGACCGGGTGATAAGATGATGTATATTTCAGGAAAGCCTTATGACACCTTAGAGGAAGTAATTGGAATCAGGGAATCGAAGGGTAGCCTTGCTGAATATGGGATTACTTATGACCAGGTAGACTTGTTAGATAATGGTGATTTTGACTTTGAAGGAATTAAAAGCAAAATTACAGATGATTTGAAGCTGATTGGAATACAACGCTCTAAAGGGTATGCCACAAGACCTACTTTATCTGTAGAAAAAGTAGGTGAAGTTATAAAATTTATTAAGGATATTAATCCAGATATTATTGTGATGGTTGATAATTGCTACGGTGAATTTGTTGAAAAAATTGAACCATCAGATGTTGGAGCTGATATGACGGTAGGTTCACTTATTAAAAATCCGGGAGGTGGACTTGCACCGATTGGTGGGTACATATGTGGCTCAAAGGAATGTGTTGAAAATTGTGCATTCAGACTTACAACACCTGGACTTGGAAAAGAAGTTGGAGCAAATTTAGGTGTTATGAATTTGTTTTTTCAGGGACTTTTCCTTGCACCTAATGTAGTTGCATCTGCACTTAAAGGTGCTATTTTTGCAGCAAAACTCTTTGAAAAATTTGGTTTTAATGTTATTCCTAATGGAAGCGAAGAAAGATATGACATTATTCAGGCTATTGAATTTGGAAAACCTGAATGTGTAATAGCTTTTTGTCAGGGAATACAGGCTGCGGCACCGGTTGATAGTTATCTTACACCTGAACCATGGAATATGCCGGGATATGATGCACCGGTTATAATGGCTGCCGGAGCTTTTATTTCAGGCTCGTCCATCGAATTAAGTGCAGATGGACCTATAAAGCCACCATACGCTGTATATTTTCAAGGTGGACTTACCTGGCATCATGCTAAATTAGGTATATTAAAAGCATTCCAGAATATGGTAAATGACGGTTTGGTAACATTTTGTAATTAACTGTCTTTTATTGTAAAAAATGTATACACCACTTTTTTATTGTGCTAATATATATTTATGCCTTGTACTTGGAGAGAAGAATGGAGGCATATGAAGAAAATTAAAGAAATACCAATAAATGACAGGCCATACGAAAAGTGCTTTGAAAAAGGAGCAGAATTTCTTACAGATGCAGAGCTTATAGCTGTTATTTTACGAACGGGTACTAATGGAATAAGTGCATATGATTTATCAAATACTATATTAAACAGTTTTGGAAAAAGTGATTTGTTATCAATTATGCATCTCACAAAAGAGGAACTAATGAAAATCAAAGGAATTGGAAGAGTTAAAACAGTTCAGATTATGTGCATTTCAGAGCTTGCCAGACGTATTTCAACAATCAAGGCAAAGGATAACTTAAGGTACAATAAGCCATCTACCATAGCTGACTATTATATGGAAAGAATGCGTCATTTAGGACAGGAGCATTTGGTGGTAATGTTTTTGGATACAAAATGTCATCTGATAAAGGATATGACTATTACAAAAGGTACAATTAATCAATCTTTGGTATCAACTAGAGAAATTTTTTCAACAGCACTGCGCTGTGATGCTTTGAATATTATAGTTGTACATAATCATCCAAGTGGTGACAGTAAGCCTAGCAGAGATGATATTATAAGCACTAAAAAAATAATTGAAGCTGGTAAGATTATTGGAATAAATCTGTTAGATCATATTATTATAGGGGATAGAAATTATTCCAGTCTAAAGGAATTAAACCTTCTAAGTTGAAATTTCTGAATGAAAGGACGAATTATGAGTCGTAGTGTTTTTGGAATAGATTTTGGAACGAGCACGATAAAAGTTTATAATGGCTTAACCAAAACAGTATTAACGGAAAAAGATATCATTGCAATAAAAAATAAAAATCAGATGTTTGAATTTGGAGACGAGGCATTAAAAATGTATGAAAAAACTCCGCCAAACATTAAAGTGATATTCCCGATAAAATACGGGGTTATTGCAGATTTAAAAAATATGAAACGTCTATTTGAATGTTTTTATAAAAAAATAACAAAATCAACCGGAAGTAAAATGGGAAGATTTTGTATTGCCGTACCAACAGATATTACAGAAGTTGAAAAGAGAGCTTTTTATGACGTAGTCGCAAAATCTGACATAAAAGCAAGAGAAATAAAGATTGTTGAAAAACCTATAGCGGATGCTGTGGGACTTCAAATAGATATTGACAGCTCAAAAGGTAACCTTATTTTGAATGTTGGAGCAGACACAACAGAAATAACGGTTATATCTATGGGTGGAATTGTTGTCAGTCGCATCATAAAATTAGGCGGTAATAATATAGATAGACTTATTTGTGATGCAGTAAAGAGAAAATATAATATATATATTGGACTTAGAACTGCTGAAAAAATCAAAATTGCTTTGGCTGATGCCATGTATGACAAAAGCCAGGAATCTGAAGATGATTTAATATATGTTTACGGAAGAAATGTTATTACAGGACTTCCTTCTGAAAGAGCTGTATCAAAGGAAACGGTATATGAAGCAGTAAAGCCTTTTTTTGAAGATTTGATTGACGCAGTAAAAAGCATTCTTGAAAGAACACCACCTGATATATCAGCAGATATAATTGAAACAGGTTTATATTTGACAGGTGGGGCTGCATCAATAAAGAATCTAAATAAGTTGATTTCAAAAGAAACTGATTTAAAAGTAAATACTGTAAAAAATCCTGAAACATCGGTTATTAGAGGGATTTCTCTTATAGTTTCCGATTCGAAATACAAAAAATTAATGTATGAACCAAAACAAAGCTCATTTTAAATAAAAAAATGATAAAGGATAATAACAATTATGAAAAAGCCATCAAATTTTAAAATAAAACCAAAAATTTTAATATCTGTCTTAACATTTGTATGCATAGCATGTCTGGTTTTGTCGGCAATTTTCCCGTCCTTTTCCAAGCCTTTCAAGGCTACTGCAGGTGTAATGGTTGTACCGTTACAACAAGGTGTAAACAGAATTGGAGGATGGTTTACAGATAAGGGAGAATTAGTTAAATCTGTAAAAAAACTAAAGGCTGAAAATAAAAAACTTAACGAAAAAGTAGATGAGCTTTTGGAAGAAAATAGTTTGCTTGCACAAAATAAATATCGTTTAGACAGATTAGAAGAATTGTATCAGTTAGATAATGATTATTCTAAGTATGAAAAGGTGGCAGCTACTGTTATTGGTAAGGATACAGGTAATTATTTTAATATTTTTACAATTGATAAAGGTTCAAATGCCGGAATCAAAGAAGGTATGAATGTTATAAGTGATGGAGGCCTTGTTGGAATTGTATTTGATGTTGGAAACAATTATGCAAAGGTTAGAGCTATCATTGATGATGAAAGTGGTGTAAGTGCAGCTTTTGCTAATACTGTAGATTCTGCAATCGTAAGTGGTGACCTAAAAAAAATAGAAGAAGGCTTGATTAATATTAATGGAATTGATATTAATGCTACAGTTTCCGAAGGTGATATGGTTGTCACATCACAAATAAGTGATAAATTTTTGCCGGGTATATTAATAGGTTATGTAAAATCAGTATCAGAAGATTCAACCGGACTCACAAAATCAGGAACGTTAACACCGGTTGTGGATTTTAAACATATAAGTGAAGTGTTAGTTATTAAACAACTAAAAGAAAGTATAGAAGAATAATTTACATGACACTAATTATATGATATCTTATCTTAAAATTTAGGAGATAGCGATGAAACGTAGAATATTAAATATAATAATTACAGGATTGATTATTGTAATATCTTTTGTGCTTCAAAGTTATATTTCCCTAAAGAATGGACAATCCATAGTGGCACCTAATCTGCTTTTGATGGTAACGTCTATATTTGGCTTTATAAAAGGTTCAAATTATGGCAGTCTTACAGGTCTGTTTAGCGGTTTGCTTGTTGATATTTTCTTTGGGGAAGTTATAGGACTGTTCGCATTAGTATATATGTATATCGGCTTTATAAGTGGGATTTTCAAAAAAATATTATATAGTGACCTTATTCTTATGCCTATGTTAGTTACTTTTATTAATGACTTTTTATATAATGGGGCATATTATGTATTTAGATTTTTGCTAAGAAATAAATTAGATTTCTCATATTATTTTATGAAAATAATATTACCGGAAATGATATTTACAACATTTTTAACTTTCGTTTTTTATAAATTGTTTTGTTTATTGGACGAAAAGATTTTAACAGAAAAACAGGAGAATAGATTTAGTTTTGATAAGTGATTTTTTTTATACAATATCTAAAATTATAAAATCGAGAATATTTATTGTTAGCCTATTTATTGTAGGATTATTTTCTGTACTCATTTATAGAATATTTGATCTACAGATTGTAAATGAAAACTATTACACTAATACATACATTCAGAAAACCGAAAAAACTATCTATAAATCAGGTACCAGAGGAAAAATTTTAGATAAAAACGGTGTTGTTTTGGCATATGATTCGTTGTCATATGCAGTTACAATTGAAGATAAAATTGATAGTTCTAATCATAAGAATGCAGATTTGAACAGCATTGTAAGTCAGACAATTGACATAATTGAAAAATATGGTGACAAAATAAATATTGATTTTCCTATAAGTTTAAGCAGTGATGGCAAATGGGAATATAATATAACTTCCGATGCGGGTATACTACGTTTTATAAAGAATGTCACAAGTGACAATTGTATAGTAAATGACGTAGATTATTCTAATGCCACTGCACCGGAGATGATGAATTATTTGAAAAATAATTTCTTCCAGGTCACAGAGGATGTTGAAAACGAAAAATTGCTGAAGATTATTTCGATTCGTTACAATATCTATTTACATTCAGCTCAAAAATATATTACTACAACTGTTGCATTAGATGTGTCAAAGGAAACAATGGTCGCAATAGAAGAAAATGCTGCAACTTTAACAGGTGTTACGACAGAGGAAAGAAATATTAGAAAATATAATGACAGTAAATATTATGCTCCGATTTTAGGATATACAGGTACAATATCAGAAAGCCAGTTAGAAGAATTTAATTCTCAGGGACAAAAATATATTAGCAGTGATATTGTTGGCAAGGCGGGAATTGAATCTGCATATGAAGAACAATTACAGGGAGAGAGAGGAGAACAAAAGGTATTTGTTGATAGTACTGGAAAAGTTTTAAGTGTAGTATCTGAAAAAGACTCAACAGCAGGTAATGACGTATATCTGACAATCGATAGCAAACTGCAAAAAGCAGCATATACAATATTAGAAAAGAAAATTGCATCAATCCTTATTTCTGAAATTGTAAATAGAGATATTGATGAAGATAAACAAACTGATGAAGAAATTCATTATATACCAGTAAAAAAAGTATATTCACAGCTCGTTGCAAATAATGTGGTAAGCCTAAAAAAACTGTCAAGAAAATCAGCTACCACTAATGAAAAGAGAGTATATAAAGAATACAAAAATGCAGTATCAGATGCAGTAAGCGTTCTAAAATCACAGCTAAATTCTGATAAAGGAAAGGTTTATAATGATGCCAGTAAAGAATATCAGGAATATTACGATTATATTTATGGGCTTTTGAAAAACGATGGGATTTTGCTCACCTCAAAAATTGATACAAAAGATAAAACATATACTGAATATGTTGATGGAAAAATCAGTATTAATGAATTCCTAAAATATTCAATAAAGAAAAACTGGATAAATATTGAAAGCTTAGAGGTTAGCGATGCTTATTTGTCTGCTGATGAAACATATGATGTTATAAAAAATTATGTTTTAGAAGATATGAAAAATAATACATCTTTTGGAAAAAAAGTTATGTATTATCGAATATATGATGGCACAATTCATAGCAGTGAGATTTTAATGCTGCTTTTTGACCAGGGCATTATAAAAGAAGATAATGAGGCTTATAGTCAATTGCAGACTTATAACAATACTTATAATTATAATTTTATAATTAATCAGATAAAAAAATTAAATATAACACCTGCTCAGATAGCGCTGGATCCATGTTCAGGTTCTGTTGTTGTGACAGATCCTAATAATGGACAAGTTAGAGCACTGGTGACATATCCAAGTTATGATAATAATATGTTATCGGGAACAGTTGACCCTGATTATTGGAAAGAGTTGACAGAGGATCAGTCGGATCCGTTATATAACAGGGCAACTCAGGGTGCAACAGCACCGGGATCGACATTTAAAATGGTAACATCTATGGCTGCTCTTGAAGAAAATATTATTGGTCAGTACGAAACGGTTAATGGCAAAGGAAAATTTGAAAAAATAACGCCATCTCCAAAATGTTGGATATATCCATCCGCACATGGTTCAATAAATGTTATGCGTGCTATAGCAGATTCGTGCAACTATTTTTTCTATGAAATGGGATATAGACTAGGAACTACAAAAAATGGATATGATAGTGCAACAGGTCTAAATAAAATAGAACCTTATGCAACGCAGCTTGGACTAAATATGAAGGCAGGCTTAGAAATTACTGAAACAGAACCACATTTTTCAACAGAAAGTGCAGTTCATTCGGCAATCGGTCAGGGCAGTAATGCTTACACACCTGCTCAACTTGCAAGATATTTATCCACAATAGCAAATGGAGGCAAAAATTATTGTCTTACATTGATAGATAAAGTTACTGATAAAGATAATAATGTAATTTATAAAAACAAAACTAAACTTACAAATACTGTAAATGCTTCAGATAGTACATGGGATGCAATTCATACAGGTATGCGTATGGTTGTAACTGATGGAACAGTAAAAAAATACTTTACTGATACAAAAATTAAAATTGCTGGAAAATCCGGTACAGCTCAGGAAAATACAAGAAGAAATTCTCATTCTTTGTTTGTAGCTTATGCACCATATAATAACCCGGAAATTGGGGTAGTATCAGTAATTCCTTTTGGAAATTCATCACATGATTCTGCTGAAATTGCAAAAAATGTAATTCAGTATTATTATGGTGAAATAAATGATAAAGATATCAAAAAAGATGTAAAGAAACAAGATGTTAAAAATGTAACTCAGGATTAAAAAATAAGCCTGACTAAAAATACTAAAGATGATTATCATTAATATTTTAGGAGGGGAAAATGAGTGAAGTAATTGTTGTTACATCAGGAAAAGGCGGTGTTGGCAAAACAACCATCACTGCAAATTTGAGTATTGCACTATCAAAATTAGGTAAAAAGGTTATTGCAATCGATACAGATATCGGACTTAGAAACTTAGATGTTGTGATGGGATTAGAAAATAATATTGTATATAATATTGTTGATGTCATTGAAGGCAATTGTCGTCTCCATCAGGCAATTATTAAAGACAGAAAGCACAGTAATCTATATCTTTTGCCAAGTGCTCAGTCAAAGGACAAGGATTCTATAAAACCGGCACAAATGGTTAACCTTGTAGAAAAATTAAAAACACAATACGACTATATATTAATTGATTGTCCGGCAGGGATTGAGCAGGGGTTCAGAAATGCCATAGCGGCAGCTACGACAGCTTTAGTTGTTACTACGCCTGAGGTTTCTGCAATAAGAGATGCAGACAGAATAATCGGATTATTAGAAAAAGATGGCATAGGTTGCATGTATCTTCTGGTTAATAAATTGAGACCTGAGCTAATAAAAAAAGGTGATATGATGTCTGTAGAGGATGTTTCCGAAATACTTGGTACAGAAATTATTGGAAGTATAAATGATGATGTCAATGTTGTAATAGCAACCAATAGAGGAGAAGCATTAGTTGATAATAATACTGCTATAGGAAAGTCAATTACTAGAATTGCTGAAAAAATTACAGGTGAAAAAAATCATCTGGAAAATAATGAAAAGAAGTTTTCCATGTTATTTTTTAAACATATTTTTAGCAAAGGGGGAGTAAAATGATTTTCAAGAGATTATTTAAAAGAAAAAAATCGGGCAAAATTGCTAGAGAAAGATTACAAATTTTGCTTGTTACAGACAGAATAGGATGTAATCCTTGCGCTACAGAATCGATAAAAAATGATATAATAAACGTAATATCAAAATACATAGATATAGATACTGATAAATGTGTTGTTGAAATAAGACATGAAACAGGACCATGTCTTATGGCTAACATTCCCATAAAAGAAATAAAATGCTAGGGAGTTATATTAAATAATTTATTTGATTATTTAATATTTGATAACAAACATAATTTTTGAAAAATTATATAAACGTAAATGAGGAAAAATTTAAATGTTAAAAAAAATCATAAATGAACTGAAAAATTACAAATTAATTAATTTAAATTTCAGACTTATTATTTATGTGTTTGCGGTTACGTCTATTGGTATTTTTGCAATTGGCAATGCCGCAGATGCTGAAGGATATCAGTATAAACAGCTTATTGGATTTGGGTTAAGCCTTGCTGTGCTTATTTTCTTTAGTTTAATTAGCTATAAGTTTATTTTTAAATTTTATTGGATAATATATGCAACAATGATAGTATTACTATTACTTGTTATGTTATTTGGTGAGACAAATTTAGGCGCAAAAAGATGGATTGATTTAGGCTTTACACAATTTCAACCATCAGAGATTGCAAAGATTTTTTTGATTATTTTTATGGCAACATATTTATATAAGAGAAAAGAAAGGCTTAATTCATTTAAAACTCTTATTCCGTTGATTATTTTAAGTTTAATACCTATAGGATTTATATATAAACAGCCGGATTTGTCAACAACAATAGTTATTTTTTTGACATTTTGTGCTATAATGTTTCTATCGGGTATTCATTATAAAATCGTTACAGGAGTATTAGTTATAGCTATTCCCATTGTACTTGTTGTTGGATATATTGCAATACAGCCGGATAGTGGGATTCTTGAAGAGTATCAGTATAACAGACTTATAGGATTTTATCAGAAAGATAACGAATCAGCTAAAGATACTAAGTGGCAACAGGAAAATTCTGTTCTAGCTATTGGCTCCGGAGGTTTAACAGGAAAAAGCCTCAATGATGATAGTGATATTATATCTGTTAAAGAAGGCAATTTTTTGCCAGAGTCGCATACTGACTTCATTTTTGCCATTGTTGGTGAAGAACTAGGTTTTGTTGGTGCGGCAGCAGTAATAATTTTATTATTTGCGATTGTTATTGAATGTTTTATAACCGGTTCGAGAGCACCGAATTTACATGGACGACTTTTTTGTTATGGATTTGGCGTTTTGCTAGGATTACAATCATTTGTAAATATCGGCGTTACAACTATGATATTACCGAATACAGGATTGACACTCCCTTTTGTAAGCTATGGACTTACATCATTGACAAGTATGTATTGCGGAATAGGAATAGTTCTTAACATAGGATTACAAAGAAAGAACACACTTGTGTAAATAGGAGGAGATTATGAATATTGGATTGATTGCACATGATTCAAAAAAGAAATTAATGCAGAATTTTTGTATTGCGTACAGAGGAATATTATGTAAGCATACATTATATGCAACAGGCACTACTGGACGATTAATTGAAGAAGCTGCTAATATGACAGTGTACAAATATCTTGCCGGTCATTTAGGCGGAGAACAGCAGATGGCATCTCAAATAGAACAAAATCAATTGGATTTGCTTATATTTTTAAGAGATCCTCTTAATCCAAAGAGCCATGAGCCTGATATTCATAAAGCAATACAGTTATGTGATATGCATAACATACCACTAGCAACAAACGTTGCGACAGCAGAATTATTAATTAAGTCATTAGATCGTGGCGATTTAGAGTGGAGAGAAATATATAGAAAATAAAATTTTTTGCACCAAAATCCAAAAAGAGGTATTTATCTAATGATTTATCATTAAAATAAACACCTCTTTTTATAATATGGAAGTTTAATTTGCTCCCATATCTTTGATACGTCCAAAAAGACTAATTAAATACAAACCACAAAGGCCTATGATTGCATAAATTATCCTTGATAGCCAGGTCATTTGACCGAAAAGAAATGCTACTAAATCAAACTTAAAAAAGCCGACAAGCCCCCAGTTTATTGCACCGATAATTACAAGGGTTAACATTGTATAATCAAAACATTTGGATTTCATATTATTACCTCCTAGAATACTTATCCTTTTAATAGTTTTAACAAATTGAAAAAAAGTATACTAAAAATTAAAAAGATATACAGAGGAAAAATCATAATTGATGTTTAGTGAGTATAAAATCGCATTATGGATTGAAATTCAAAAGTTATGAAAAATATTTGACTTAAATTTTATAAAAAATTGCTTGTAAAATTAAAATGGAGATTTGCATGAAAAGAAAGAATAAACGTGTAATAAGATATAAATCGCATATAAATTTAAATGCAGGCATTGTAATATTTGGGCTTATTTCCATATATTTACTTATCAATGTTGTTATTTATTTTACGACTGAGAGAACTGCTTTTTATGAAGTTATATCTGGCTCTAATGCCCAGGATGCAAATAAATCATACGAAGGAATTGCGCTTCGCGACGAGATAGTTCAGATGTCTGAGGATTCAGGATTTATTGATTATTATGTAAGAGAAGGGTCACGTGTATCACTTAATACAACATTATATAGTATTGATTCTACAGGTCAGCTCGATTCGATATTAAGTGAAGCAGGAAGTGATTATTCAAATCTTAATGACGATAATATTGAAACGATAGCCGGATTATTATCTGATTATTGTAATAATTATAATGAAATGAGTTTTTCAGATGTTTATAATTTTAAGATGAGTTTAAAAGGAACAGTTGTTGATTTGATTAATATGAACTTTTTAGAAAAAGCTGCAAAAAAGAATGGACAAAGTTTTTCCATAAACAATTCGGCATCAACCGGTATCGTATTGTATAGAATTGATAATTATGAAGGATTAAAAGAAAAAAAACTTGAGGAATCATTGTTTGATAAGAGTAAATATGTTGATGTCAAATTTTCATCAGGTGATAAAATTGAAAAAGGAGAGCCTATTTATAAGACTGTAAATGCTGAAGAATGGAGTATCGCAGTTCAGTTTACAAAGGAAGAAGCAAAAAAATATAAAGGTGTAAATGGTGTAAAAATTAAGTTCTTAAAGGATGGACTTTCAACTACAGCAAACATTAAACTAATAAAAGGTAAAGATAAGAAAAACTATGGTATTATTACATTGTCTAAGTATATGGTCAGATATGCTACAGAACGTTTTATAAATATTCAAATTATTGATGATATTTCAAGTGGTCTTAAAATTCCTAAAACCTCTTTGGTTTCTAAGCAGCTATATGTTATTCCAAAAGAATACGGTGCAGAAGGTGGAAATTCAGACAAAATAGGATTTAACCGACAGGTTAGATTAGAAGGGAAAACCACGAATGAAATTTATTATCCGACAATTGCCTATTCGGATGAGGATAATTATTACGTTTCAACAGCTCTATTTAATCAAGGAGATATTTTGACGGCTATTGATTCTAACGAACAATATGTTGTTAGAAAGACACAAAAATTTGTTGGAGTTTTTAATATTAATAATGGTTATACGGTATTTGTTCGTGTAAATATCTTAGAGAGCACTGATGAATATTATATTGTCGAGCAAGGAGATTTGTATGGATTGGCATTATATGACAGAATAGTTCTAGACGGAACAAGCGTGTCCGAAAACCAGATTATTTTTCAATAATTGCAGATAGGAGAAAGAATATGATACTTGAAAATATTAAACAGGTTGAAGAAAATATAAAAAAAGCATGTGAGAAAGTCGGAAGAAATCCTCAGGATGTCACATTGATTGCAGTAAGCAAAACTAAACCTTATGAAGCTATTGAGGAAGCATTACCAGCAGGAATACTAGATTATGGAGAAAATAAGGTTCAAGAATTATGCGATAAATATGAGGTTTTACCAAAGAACATAAAGTGGCATATGATTGGACATTTGCAGCGCAATAAAGTGAAATATCTGGTTGGGAAGACTACTTTAATACATTCTGTTGATTCATATAGATTAGCTGAACAGATTGAAAAGGAATATGCTAAGAAAAGTATGATTGCCGACATTTTAGTAGAAGTTAATATGGCAAATGAGAAAAGCAAATTTGGCATTACATTTCAGGAAACTGAACGATTAATTTCTGACATTGCAAAACTTGAACATATTAAAATTCAAGGACTGATGACTATTGCTCCATATACACAAAATCCTGAATCAAATAGGGAATATTTTAGAAATATGAAAAAATTATCGGTTGACATAAGCAATAAAAACATTGATAATGTTAATATGAATATTCTTTCAATGGGGATGACCGGAGATTATCAGGTTGCTATAGAAGAAGGAGCAACAATGGTTAGGGTAGGTACAGGAATATTTGGAGAGAGAAATTATAATATTTAGTATTAGGAGATTATTATGTCAAAATTTACAGATAAAATAAAAAATGTATTTACAGTAGACTATGATGATTACGATGACGATTATTATGACGATTATGAAGATGAAGTAGAAGATAAAAGTTCATCAGTTGGAAACAGATTTTCAAATAAACGAGCAACAGCTAAAAATGCTGAAATAGTGGATGATTATGATGAATTAAATAATACAGAAGATGAATCACCATTTGCATCACAGATGAAAAAACGTGCAACAGCTCGTGCTGCAAAACAGGCAAGAACAACAAGAAGCAAGGTGGTTCCTATAAAAAGCGGAAGTGGTATGGAGGTATGTGTAATTAAGCCTACACATTATGAGAATACTAAAGATATTATAGATACATTATTAGAGGGGAAAGCGGTTGTACTTAACCTTGAAGGAATGAAACTTGATTTAGCACAACGTATTGTTGATTCAGTTTCAGGTGGTTGCTATGCTATTCAGGGCAATTTACAAAAAATAAGTGGTTATATTTATCTTGTAACACCACATTCTGTTGATATTACAGGAGATTTTCAAGATATGGTAAGCGAGTCATCAAGTTACTCATCAACATCATATTCAAGAAGAAATTATTAATTAGAATTATGAATAAAGAAGAAAATTTTATTAAAAACAGATTTTTTGATTTGGCTAATATTTCATATAACCGAAATATTTATACATATTCAGATTTTCTAAATTTGAACGAAATAAGCATTTTAAACTTAAATAAGAATCAATTACCTCCTGTCAATGTAGAATTAGCAGGAGGTAATAGTTATGCTGAAAGAAAAATTGCTATTTTTACGCCTATAGACATTTATTATAGCCAAAAGTTACCGATAAAACTGCTGGAAATTGCACCGATAAATCCCAATTTTGCTGATACACTTTCTCACAGGGACGTATTAGGTGCTATTTTAAATTTAGGTATTGTTCGTGGAAAAATAGGCGATATTTTTTTGAAGAATAATAAAGCATATGTATATTGTATAGAAGATATCAGCATCTATATTGCCGATAACATTAGAAAAATAAAGCATACACTGGTTAAATGTAAAATTAATGAAATGGAAGATATAGAGATTACGCCTGAACTAAAAAATATAAAGGGTACAGTTTCTAACATTCGACTAGACAGCCTTATAGCTCTAGCTTTTGGTACGTCAAGAAATAGCATTGTTACCTTTATTGAATCTGGTAAGGTATTTGTCAACGGAAAACTAGTTACATCAAATGGATATAATCCTAAGTTAAATGATATTATTTCTGTTAGAGGAAAGGGACGCTTTGTATATGAAGGACATATTGGTGTGACTAAAAAAGGAAGAAACACTGTTTCTATTAATTTATATATTTAAAATAATATTATATCGATAAGGAGGAAAAGGTTGGTTAAAGTACATATTAAAAAGAGGCTTTATAAATGATAAATATATTAATAAATATTATACCGATTCCAATATGTAGAATGTACAGCCTAAATTAAATATGATAAAAACATTAGAAGATTTAAAACAAAGAATTACTGTAAATTTAGAAGGAAAACCTTGTTATGATATAGTATTTTCAAATGATTTTTCAATTTTAAAATCTGAACTTTTAAAATTTGATATAGATAATAAAAAAATTTGTATAGTAACAGAAACAAATGTGGGACCACTTTATGCTAAAAAACTCAAAGAAATAATTAGTCCTTTGTGTAGCAAGGTTGTTATTCATCAGTTTGAAGCAGGAGAAGAAAATAAACATTTAGGAACTGTTGAAGGTATTTATGAAACCTTAATAACTAACAAATTTGACAGAAATGACATGCTTATAGCTCTAGGAGGAGGAGTTACTGGAGATATAACAGGTTTTGTAGCAGCCACATATCTTAGAGGAATTGATTTTATTCAAATTCCAACAACTTTATTATCACAGGTTGATTCAAGTATTGGAGGAAAAACAGGAGTTGATTTTAAGTCTTATAAAAACATGGTGGGAGCATTTTATATGCCTAGATTAGTTTACATTAATATTTCCACTTTAAACTCCTTACCAGACAGAGAATATCTTGAAGGAATGGGTGAAATTATAAAGCATGGGCTTATTAAGGATAAAGAATATTTTTATTGGCTTCAGAACAATAAAAATGAAATAATTAATCGTCAATATGATACTTTAATGAAAATGATTTTTGCAAGTTGTAATATTAAGAGAGAAGTTGTGGAAAATGATCCGAAAGAAAAAGGAGAGAGAGCATTATTAAATTTTGGTCACACAATAGGTCATGCAGTGGAAAAATTAAAGGATTTTAAACTTTTACATGGAGAATGTGTGGCAATTGGAATGTCAGCGGCAGCTTTCATATCGGCTCAAAAAGGTTATTTAACAGATAAAGAATATAAAAATATAAATAAAGTCATTAATGATTTTGGACTTCCATTTTTTACAACAGATATAGACGCATCTGTTGTTGTGGAAACAACAAAAAATGACAAAAAAATGGATTCTGGAGTAATAAAGTTTGTTTTGATTGAAGGTATTGGCAAGGGAATAATTGACAAAACATTAAATGAAGATATGCTTTTAGATGGTATAAAAAGTATTGTAAAATAATTATTAAGTTATTATACGGTGAATGGAGAATTTTATTGTGAAATATAAATGTAAATATTATATCAGTTTTTTAGTAGTAACTTTATTTTTGATAGTGATAGATCAAATAACAAAATTTCTTGCTACATCTTATTTGATGGGAAATGATAGATTAGTTTTGATAAAAGGATTTTTGTCACTAGAATATCTAGAGGGCGGTAATAAGGGAGCTGCCTGGGGGATTTTTTCTGGTAAAATTGCTTTTTTTGTATTAATTACTGTTGTTGCAATAGTTGTGGTTGGGATTTTCTCTAAAAATATAGTTAATTTAATTATAAATTCAGAAAGAAAAATGCCACTACATATTTTGTTTTATGTTTTTGGAATCTTGACAGCAGGAGCAGTAGGAAATCTTATAGACAGAGTAGTTAATGGTTACGTAGTTGATTTTATTTGTTTTGACTTTATTAGTTTCCCAACTTTTAATGTTGCAGACTGTTATGTGACTTTTTCTGCATTTATGATAATTTTGATTTGCTTAATAAAATTAACAGAGGAAGAGTTCAATAGCATATTTACACTAAAAAAATAGAAATAGAATAGTATCTTAATAATTATTAGTATATTTCTTTAAAAAACAACAGAAGGGAAAATAATGAATAATTTATTTATAGTTGATGAAGAATTTTTTGATATAAGAATAGACAAATATCTAAGCATTCTTTTGCCGGGTGTTTCACGTAGTTTTTTACAGAAACTTTTAAAAGATAATGAAATATCAGTAAATGATAAAAATGTAAAAGCTAATTATAAGGTTCAATCTGGAGATAAGATAAATATTAATGTACCAAAGCCTATTCCGGCAAATATCGTTGAAGAAGATATTCCATTGGATATAATATATGAGGATGATGATTTTTTGATTGTAAATAAACCTAAGAATATGGTTGTTCATCCGGCACCTGGACATTATACAGGGACTTTAGTTAACGGTTTAATGTATCATTGTAAAAACAATTTGTCTAATATTAATGGCATTTTAAGACCAGGTATTGTGCATCGTATTGACAAAGATACTACAGGTGCATTAATAATATGTAAAAATGATTATAGTCATAAATTTATTGCAGAACAGTTAAAAGTACATTCAATAACACGAAAATATATCGGAATTGTCCAGGGCGTTGTGAAGGATATGGAAGGGACAATTGATGCACCAATTGGCAGACATCCTATAAATCGTAAAGAAATGTCTATAAATCATAAGAATGGAAAAAATGCAATAACGCATTATAAGGTATTAGAAAGATTTGACAAATATACATTTATGGAATTTCAATTAGAAACAGGACGAACTCATCAAATTAGAGTTCATATGGCGAGTATACATCATCCATTGTTAGGCGATAACGTATACAACCATAATAAATGTTCATTTAAATTAGAAGGTCAATGTCTTCACGCAAAAACAATAGGGTTTATACATCCGACAACTAAGGAATATGTGGAGTTTGAAACTCCAATACCGGATTATATGCAACATTTATTGAAAATTATATAACGTATTATTCGTTAAACTTGTCTTTTGCGAATAGTTAGATTACGGAGGCTTATTATTATGAAGGCGCAACAATTATTTAGTTATGTTAGACGAGCTGTCTCTGACTATGATATGATACAGGATGGTGACAAGATTGCTGTAGGTATTTCCGGCGGAAAAGATAGTCTTGCTCTGCTTTATGCACTAAATGGTTTGAGAAAATTTTATCCTGAAAAATTTGATATAATTGCTATTACTGTTGATTTAAATTTTGGAATTCAGGATTTTTCAAAAATAAAAAAATACTGTGAAGATATGGATATTGAATATTACGTTGTAAAAACTGAAGTTGCTGATGTTGTTTTTGATACAAGAAAAGAAACTAATCCATGTTCTTTATGTGCAAAGATGAGAAAAGGTGCTCTTAATACTTTAGCAAAGGATTTAGAATGTAATAAAATAGCGTATGCACACCATAAGGATGATATGATTGAGACAATGTTTTTATCATTAATTTATGAAGGACGATTCCACTGCTTCTCTCCTGTTACATATTTAGATAAAATGGATTTAACAGTTATCAGACCACTTATGTATGTTCCGGAAGCAGATGTTATAGGTTTTACTAATAAATATGAATTACCTGTAGCTAAAAGTAAATGTCCGGTAGACGGACATACGAAACGTGAATATGTCAAAAAATTAGTTAAACATTTGAATCAGGAAAATCCAGGATGTAAGGAACGTTTCTTTAGAGCTGTTCTTAATAAAGGATTTAAATAAATTATGTATAAAGAGGAGTTATAATGGCCATAAATCGAAATTATCACGAACAGGTTATAATTGACAATCAAATAAAGCTTAGAGAAATACAAAGCCAGTTACCAAAATTCTGTGCAGAGTTTTTTAGAGGTATTGAGCCTACTACTTCTTCTAGAACACGTATTGCTTATGGTTACGATTTGATAGTTTTCTTTAATTATATTAAGTCAGCAAATCCTTCGTTAAAGGATAAAAATATAAGAGACTATACACTTGATTTGTTAGATAATATTACGACAACAGATATAGAAGAATATTTAGAATATGTAAAATATTATGTAACAGATGATGGCAAGGAACATACAAATGGTGAACGAGGTCTAATGAGAAAGTTGGCCTGTCTTCGTACACTATACAAGTATTTTTATAAAAAAGAATCAATAAAAACTAATCCTGCTTCCATCGTAGATATGCCAAAGTTACATCAAAAGGAAATTGTTCGATTAGATGCGGATGAAGTCAGTATACTTTTAGATCAGGTTGAAATAGGTGATAAATTAACTAAATCCCAACAGAAATTCCATGAAAAAACAAAAACGCGAGATGTGGCGATTTTAACCCTTCTATTGGGTACTGGTATTCGAGTTTCTGAGTGTATAGGCATTGATATTAATGACATAGACTTTAAGAACTGTGGTATTAAAATTAGACGAAAAGGTGGAAACGAAACCGTTATTTATTTCGGAAATGAGGTTGAAGAGGCTCTTTTAGACTATCTTGATGAGAGAAAACTTATAGTTACACAAGACGGTCATGAGAACGCTTTCTTTTTATCGTTACAAAAAAGACGTATTGGAGTAAGAGCTGTTGAAAATCTTGTAAAAAAATACTCTTCTCTTGTGACAAATCTGAAAAATATAACACCACATAAATTAAGAAGTACATATGGCACTGCTCTTTATAAAGAGACTGGAGATATATATTTGGTGGCTGATGTATTAGGCCATAAGGATGTAAATACTACAAAAAAACATTATGCTGCTATCGAAGATGAACACAGACGCAAAGCACGTAATGTAGTTAAATTAAGAAAAGATTGATATAAATAAGATGGAGACATATTAAAAATGTCCCATCTTATTTTTGCTCAAAAGAGTAATAAGTTATTATTATATTTTTTCCGGCTGTAATATTATCTGAAGATAAGTTGTTATCTTTCATAATCTCTTTAATATAATCGGCGGTCTTAACATCGGAATTTTTTGTGTATTCCTGCGCGATTGATGTTAAAGTGTCTCCAGGCTGTATTTCGTAACTGGTATAATATTTATACTGTGCATATCCCTTGCCGCTTTTAGCATCTACATTGGTAAACTTGATAGATGAGAATACTGCTATAGCCAATAAATAAATAAAAACTGTTGTGTACATAATTTTCTTTTTTAATAAATTCATATTTTATAATCCTCCGTATGTTATATATTATAGTTATAGTAAAATGCTATCCGAAACAAGAACATCTGTTCTTGTATAATTATGATAACATTCGAACTTATGTTTGTCAATAGCAATTCGAATATTTGTTCGAATAAACTATTGTTTTATTTTTAATGTTATGATAATATTAATACATATTAAGTACGATAATCAGTACTCGAAAGTTATATTGAAAATATTTTATATTTTATATATTTTAATTGGAGGAATATATTATGGCTGGAAAGATTTCACCAAAACAACAGCAGATTTTAGACTATATAAAAGAAGAAATTTTAAAAAAAGGTTATCCGCCTACAGTGCGAGAGATTTGTGAAAAGGTTAATTTAAAATCCACTTCTTCTGTTCACTCTCATTTATCCACATTAGAAAATAATGGATATATAAGACGTGACCCTACTAAACCTAGAGCTATTGAAATTATCGGAGATGAATTCGGATTAACCAGACGCGAGATGACTAACATACCTATAGTTGGCAATGTGGCTGCCGGCGTACCTTTATTGGCAGTTGAAAATGTAGAAGATTATTTCGCATTGCCTACAGAATTTGTACCTAATGGAGATGTGTTTATCTTAAAGGTTAAAGGTGAAAGTATGATAAATGTTGGTTTTTTTGAAGGTGACTATTTAATTGTAGAAAAACAACCCACTGCAAAAAATGGCGATATTGTAGTTGCTCTTATTGAAGATTCTGTCACAGTCAAGCGTTTTTTTAAGGAGAATGGATATATAAGACTTCAACCTGAAAATGATAATATGGAGCCGATTATAGTTGATGATTGCATTATTGTGGGAAAGGTGCAGTCATTGTATAGAAGATGGGTGTGATTTTCTATATATTGTATTTCTGATTTTTTATATATTATATATTGGTATAGAATAATTAGTAATAGATATTATTTGAATTTATAAAACAATTTAGATTCGCAAAAATAGAATATAAATCATGACCACCAGCTCAGCTGGTGGTTTGCTCTGCGGCTATAAGCCGCTGT
>CAYWUE010000025.1:0-27484 GCA_964461415.1 uncultured Eubacterium sp. | reverse complement strand
GCTTTTTCCTGTCAAAGTAATTTCCATCTCTTTTGATGCTGTTGTGGCATCATCAAAAAACATTTCATAAAAATCACCTAATCTGTAAAAAATAATACAGTCATCATGCTGTTTTTTTGTTTCTAAATACATTTTCATCATCGGTGTCAGGGAATCAAGATGATTATCCCATACATCCTGCATCATTGACGGTAAACTCATATTATTTCACCATTTCTCCCATATAATAGAAGCCTTTTGCTTCTTTTAATTCTACATCTACTATCTTTCCAATAAGTGTCTCGCATCCTTTAAAATGAACAACACTGTTATTACTTAATCTGCCGGTAACATATCCTGGTATTTTCTTATTTATTTCCTCTACCAAAACTGACTGGATTGTCCCTTCTAATTCATTAGTTTTCTCTCTTGAAATTTCATTAACAAGGTTAAGTAATTTATCAAATCTATCTTTTACAACATCATCAGGAATCTGATCCGGCATTGTTGCAGCTGGTGTTCCTGAACGTTTAGAATAAATGAATGTAAATGCAGAGTCATATCTTGCTTTTCTCACAACATCTAAGGTTTCTTCAAAGTCTTCTTCCGTTTCTCCTGGAAATCCGACAATTATGTCTGTGGAAATTCCAATATCCGGAATAGCTTTTCTTAATTTTTCTACCAAAGTAAGATATTGTTCCTTATCATAATGTCTATTCATAATCTTTAATAATCTGCTACTTCCGGATTGTAGTGGAAGATGCATCTGCCTACAGATTTTGTTAGATTTAGCCATAACTTTAATAAGTTCATCTGATAAATCTTTTGGATGTGACGTCATAAATCTTATTCTTTCAAGACCTTCAATATTTTCGATTCTCTCAAGCAATTCTGCAAAAGAAATAGGATTTTCTAAAGTTTTACCATAAGAATTAACATTCTGTCCTAAAAGCATAATTTCAACCACACCATTAGCAACTAATTCTTCTATTTCTTTTATAATATCTTCAGGATTTCTGCTTCTCTCTCTGCCTCTTACGTAAGGAACAATACAATAACTGCAGAAATTATTACATCCATACATAATATTTACACCTGATTTGAAATCATATTTTCGAATTGTAGGAAGATCCTCAACGATTTCGGTTGTACCATCCCATATATCTTCGATTTTGTGACCGCTAATCAATCTCTCATAGAGCAGTTCTGCAAGCTGGAACACATTATGTGTACCAAAAATAATATCAATGAATCTATAACTTTTGTTAAGTTTTTCAACTACCTGTGGTTCCTGCATCATACAACCGCAAAGACCGATAATCATTTCCGGATTTTTTTCTTTAATCTTTGACAGATAGCCAAGTCTTCCGTAAATTTTTAAGTTGGCATTTTCTCTTACTGTACAAGTGTTATAAAGAACCAAATCAGCATGTTCATCTTCTGTTTCCTGATAACCTATCTGACCTAATATACCCATTAATTTTTCTGAATCCTTAAAATTCATCTGGCAGCCAAAAGTTACAACGCAGGCTGTCAGTTTTCTTCCAAGCTTTTGCTCTTTTGCAGCAATAAGATCCCTACATTTTTCTATATAAAATTTCTGCTTGTCTGTTTCGTTAGTAAAACCCATCGTATTCTCCTGTTATTTAACCAATTATAATTTCATCTAAAACTTTATCATGTTTTTCTATAGGAAGTTCATCAATGACCTGAAAATCATATGCAACTCCAATGGTATAGATATGATTCTTCTCAAGAAACCTGTCATAAAAACCGCCACCATAGCCTAGTCTTTCCCTTTTCTTAGAAAAAGCCACACCTGGTACAATAACAAAATCTCCTTGCTTGGCCAGGGTGGTTTCTAAAGGTTCAGGTATATTAAAATATCCTGGTTCTAAATCTTCTAAAGAACTTACTTCATAAAAAATAATATTTTTATCTTTAACTTTAGGAAAAGCTATTATTTTATTATCTAATATTGCCTGTTTAATAAATTCTGTCAAGTCAACTTCTTTATTTACACTTGCATAACAATATATAACTTTGCTGTCACTATACTTTTGATTTTCCAGAAGTTTACTACAAATTTTTGAACTTTTCGTGACGAAATCAGATTCTGGCATCATCTTTCTAAATCTAATAATTTTTTGTCTAAGTTCTTGTTTTTCATCAATACACATTTTAATGACCTTTTTCCATCTTCTTTAATTCTGTAATACTTCCGTCAGGATTTTTTATGCTTACATTGTTAAGAGACGAAGATAAATCATTAATTATAGCCATTCTGTATTCTGTACGAAGTTGTTGTTGCTCTGTTTTTTCTGCATCAGTCAGACCTTCTTTTTTAGACTTTCTATATAATTCATTAATTCTGTCTATTTTTTTCTGTTCCATTTTTCCTCCTGATATATTTTAATTTATTTCAAGAATATATATGTTGTCTGGTCATTAGAAGAAACGGCTCCAATATACTCACCACGTTCCTGTACAACCACACGTTTTGATGGATATTTATGTATCGTTACCCATTCTTTTTCTTTTCCAAACAAAGTTTTTTCTATATATGTTGAAACAATTGTTGTGTTGTTTATATAATTAATTTTATAATCGTCTGAATATGTTGTGTCTATTTTGTTTGTAATCAAATTAACAAATTCACTTCCAGATGTGTTCAAATTAAGCATATATGGTACACCCTCTATTACAGTGGCATGCTTTATAAGTGAATGTCCGATTGTAGTTTTATTAATGCAATTATATGTTTCTTCTGTGTCAACATTATAGAAAACAATTGTTTCTTCTTTATTATCATATTCAAATTTTGAATAAATAAGATAATTTTCAATTTTTTTAGACTTTATAAGTGTCGAATTATAAAATGATTTGTCAATGGCATTCAATACTAAATTAGGCTGTTCTAATTGCAAATCACTGATAAATTGCTGAATGTTTATTACATAAAGAGATTCAACCGGCGCTTCATACTCTGAAACCTTATCATGAAGGTTTTCTTCAAAAAGCGAATAACCTGTTTTCATAACACAACTCGTTTCACTAAACGGAAACATATATTCAATACCATTTCGTGCAATATTCTCATCATTTATTCGAATCTGCTTATTCTTAGCAAAATTGAAAAGAATGTGCGAATAATTGAAAAAGCCTTTATATCCTGATGCTAATTCCTTAGAAACCGCTCTTTGTATGATAAGATTTGAATCATCTAAAATAAATATTTTTATCTGCTTGTTTTCAGGATATAGATTAATATTATCTTTTAGTGTAATAATTTTTGTATGAGTATGGTCAGTAATATTATACTTTATTATATTAAAAGTCTGCCTTCCATCATGCATATCATCCACTTCTGTAAAATATAAAAAGTCAGGTTCATACCGGCAATCTGATAACTCAAAAACATCTACTTTTTCAGAATGCGGCATCACTTCTTTTCTTATATTTTCTTCTAAATAATAAAGAAAATATCTGACACGCGGAAGATTATTAAAGCTACCCTGTTCATATTCTTTTTCTAAAATAATATCCTCTTTAATGTGAACTCCATTAAAATATTCTGATTGTGCTAAAAAACGTATATTCATACAGATTCTCCTTTTTTCGTGCAACCTTTAATTGCAAATAACACATCTATATATAATACTACATTTTTGAAGAAAAGTCATTATATGTATTAGCAATATATTCAAATATTTTCATACCATCGATTGCTGCAGAAGTAATTCCTCCAGCATATCCTGCACCCTCTCCTGCCGGGATTATCCCTTTAATATTTGATTGAAATTCCTTATCTCTCAAAATTCTTACGGGAGAAGAAGTTCTACTCTCTACCGCAGATAAAATCGTATCATTATCATTAAATCCCTCAATGATATTTTCAAAATGCTCTATCCCTTCTGATATAGCCTTACAAATATAATCCGGTAAAACATTGTTAATATTTCCAAACTCATATAACCCCTTTATCGCAGGTTCAATCTTACCAAGACAAGAAGATATTTTGTTATTTCTAAAATCTTCTAATCTTTGAATGGGAATTTTCCCATTACCTTCTACATATGCTTTATGTTCTAATTCTCTTTGAAATTCAACACCGGCTAGAGGATGATCAGATGGATAATCCTTTTGGGAAACCGTAGTTACAATGGCACTGTTAGCATTTTTTCCTTCTCTGCTATTATAACTCATACCATTCACTACACTTGTCTCTTTTTCAGAAGCCGCACCTACAACATATCCCCCAGGACACATGCAAAAAGAATAAACACCTCTTCCATCATCAGATTTGTATGTCAGTTTATAGCTTGCAACTCCAAGTTTATTCGTTTCAAATCCATACTGACTTTTATTAATCTTCTTTTGAGAATGTTCAACTCTTACGCCTACCGCAAAAGGTTTTTGTTCCATTGTAATTCCTTTATTGTATATCAATTCAAAAGTATCTCTTGCACTATGTCCAATCGCAAGAACACAAATTTCGGTTTCAATTTTATCTCCATTACTTAATTTTATTGATTTTAGTCTATTATCTTCAAAAGAAAAATCTACAAACTTTGTATCAAAAAAAAACGTTCCACCATTAGCTTCAATATATTTGCGCATATTCTTTACAACAACAGCCAAAATATCCGTACCTACATGCGGCTTTGAATCATAAAGAATATTCTCTCTTGCTCCATTTTTCACAAAAGTTTCCAAAACAAATTTAATTCTGTTTTCTTTATCCTTAATTCCCGTATTCAGTTTTCCATCTGAAAAAGTTCCTGCACCACCTTCTCCAAATTGAACATTAGATTCTGTATTAAGAACACCCGTTTCCCAATATTTTTCTATATTTTTAAGCCTGTCATCTACTCTGCTTCCACGCTCAATAATAATAGGTTTATATCCATACATAGCAAGCATATATCCGCAAAACATTCCTGCCGGCCCAAACCCCACAACAACAGGTCTGTGTTCTAGTTTTTCTTTTCCCTTAGGAATAAATTCATAAGATGGCTCTTTATTTAAAGCCACAACATTTTTGCGTTTTTTATCATATTTTGAAACCTTAAATCCTAATGTGTATAATTTTTTAATATCATTTTTATGTCTGGCATCAATAGAATGTTTTAGAATCTTTTTTTCTAAAACGTCCTTAGAATTAATTCCCGCTTCTTTTATAGCCTTTCTAAAAGCCACATCTACGTCTTCTTCAATATTAATTTTTATATTCGATACTTTTACAAACTTCATTATATACAATTCCTTCCGGCAATAGCCCCAGTAGCCCATGCAAATTGCAAATTATAACCACCACAAATTCCGTCCACATCAATTATTTCACCTGAAAAAAATAACCCTGGTTGTATTTTCGATTCCATAGTTTTACTATTTATTTCATCAGTATTTATACCACCTGCAGTAACCTGTGCAAATTCAAATCCTTTGGCTTTTTTTATATTAACCGTATAATCTTTTATCTTTGCAACAATTGCTTTGATATCATACTCATTAAGATTTTTCAAACTATCAGACACTTTAATGTTTACATCCTCTAAAATAACATTTGAAAGTTTAGCATTTAAAATACCATTAAGACATAAACCTACCGAATAATTATCATTATTCTTTATTATATTTTTTATAAACAAATAAATTTCATCTTCTGTCATATCCGGTTTCAAATCGATATGTATATCTGTATTTTCTAAAGCCATTCGACTAATATTAAACACAGGAATTCCGGAAATGCCATACTCTGTTATCTGCAATTCTCCTTCCGATTCAAAATATCCTTTTTGATTTGTAAACCATAATTTTGCATTGCATCTCACACCTCCCGCCTTATTTAAAGAACTTTTTTCGGTAATAAGTGCTGTGAGTGCCGGTCTTATTTTTTTTACTGTATGACCAAAGTTTTTGGCATATTCATATCCTTCACCTCTAGAACCTGTCTTTGGTGCAGCAGCTCCTCCCGTAGCAATAACTAATCTGTCAAATTCTAATATAATACCTATATCGACTATGAATTTTCCGTTTATATAGTCAATCTTATTAATGTTATTATTCGTTTTAATTTTAACTCCAAGTCCTTGTGCATAACTTTTCATAAAATCTAAAACCGTTGCAGCCTGTTCGCTTGCAGGATAAATATATCCTTTTTTATTTTTAGTTTTTATACCTATTTTTTCAAAAAAGTCTATTGTCTGTGCATATCCAAAGTCACTTATAACATCCTCCACAAAATGTTTATCACCATAGAACTTATCACTATTCATATTTTCATTTGTGATATTGCATTTTCCATTTCCAGTGACAAGAATTTTTTTTCCGGGCTTATTTTCGTGCTCTAATATTGTAACCTTAGCTCCATTTTCTGCCGCAAAAATAGCAGTCATTAACCCAGACGCTCCTGCACCTATAACAATAACATTCATATATACTATCCTCTCATCAGCTTGTTTTAGATTCTAAATATTTAAACAACTCTTCAACTTTCTCGTAATAAATACCATTTAATAACATATTCTTTTCTTTTTCTGAAAAACCCTTAATATCTATATCTGTCTCTGCCATTATAGTTTTCTTATCTTCTTTATATACATTCAGTTTATTATTTACCGCTATAATCCAATATCCGTTAATTTTCTCATGTTTTATGTTTGAATCAGTATTTATATAATTACTTTCTGAATTTTGGCTGAAATTTTCTTGACTATTTCCAAGTTTCATGCCTGAAATATAAGCTAAAATAAATCCAATCACTAGTATTAATAAATAAAAAATATATGCACGTTTACTCATTTTACAACTCCCTGCATATATTTTTTACTATTTTTTTAATTTTATACTACAGCAAATGAATTTTTCTAAATACCCTTATAAGTATTGTACCTTTTGGAACACTCATTAGTTCATTTTCTGTAACAGTTTTCGTAACAATCAATACCACACCATAAACTACCACAGCTACCCCTATAGCTAAAATAGTACAAATAGCATTCATCGGAATAATCAAGATACTAAATTGGTATGTCAGATAACATATCCCCCCCATAATTACTGAACAGACAAAAGGTCTGATAAAAGTATCCTTCAAATTTTGGCTGTATCCCATATATTTCTTTATCGAAAATGCATTTAATATAGAAACCGTAAGTCCAAAAATAATATCTCCAATAACAACTGCATAAATATCCATTCTAAATACAATCAATAAAATCGGCAAAATAATAACATGAATAACCAAGGATATAGCCGAATTTTTTATCGGAACATTAAGCTTGTCTATCCCTTGTAAAATAGCATTGCTGATAGTGGATAATGAAAATACAACTACAGTAAAGAGACTAAAAATCATTATTGTAGCTGTTCTCTTTGTTCCATCGCCAAAAAGTAACTGATTAATTGGACCGCCTAACACAGATAATCCCATTCCGCATGGAAATGCAATGAGCATCGAAAACTTCAGTGCAAGAGAAGCTTTATTTTCCATGCCCTCTCTGTCTTTTGCTACATAAGATCTAACCATTGAAGGAACAATAGCTGTAGAAAGTGAAGATGCTATAGCAATAGGCATTGTTGTTAGCAATCTGTATTTTGCACTATAAATCCCCCACATCTGAGCTCTTGTTTTTTCTGAAACATTAAAAATCCCCGTCACAATATTGCCATATATCGGGTTATCTAGCAAATTGCTAATATTATATATTGTACTGCTTATAAGAACAGGAGTTATTGTAAACAAAATAACTTTTGTGATTGTTTTGTAGCTGTCTTCAACATTAGTTCTATCCTTCTTTATCGGCCTTTGAATATTAGAATATGAATTCCAAAATACAATTCCCATAACAATCAATGCTGCTACAGCTCCCATAAATGTACCAAGAGTTCCACCGGCCGCTCCATATGCCGGTCCGGCTGATTCGCCAAGCTTTGATATTTTGCTGATCGAAATACCATAAACAGTAAGCTCATATGCTGCAATGACGCTTACAATAGCATTTACAATCTGCTCAAAAATTTGAGAAATTGCTGTAGGAATCATATTTCCCATTCCTTGAAAATATCCTCGCATCACACCTAAAATACAGGCAACTGTAAGTGTAGGTGCCAATACTTTTAATGCTACAGCTGCCGGCTGACTTTTATAAACAGTTGCGGCAAGCCAGTCCGCCCCTAAAAAAGCAAACAAACCAAATGCTACACCTAAAACTACTCCGTATAACAAAGCTCCCTTAAAAATCTTGTAAGCGTTTTTATACTGTTTTCTTTCTAATTTTTCAGAAACTATTTTTGATACAGCAAGCGGCATACTCTGTGATGATAACAAAATCAAAACATTATATATATCATATGCTGTAGAATAGTAACCATTTCCTTCATCTCCAAGTATTCTTGTCAAAGGTATTCTATAAATAAGTCCTATAACTCTAACCAGTATACCTGCAAAAGCTAGTATGCTCCCTTGAATTACAAAACTATTCTTTGCTTTACGACTCATATTTACAGTCCTTTCAGATTATTATGTCTAACTATTCACTAATTTTTACATTTTCAGAATTTTCATTTTGGACCATGCAAATCCATGTTTTACCCTGATTTAGAACAATTTCCTGACTATTTTTGTCATAATACTTTGTTTTACCAAGCTTATCTTCTTTAGACCACGTGATTTTTTCTGCTTTTCCATTTGTCACAAACCAGCCCTTGCCACTGCCTGTCAATGTCATATCAAGACTCTTTCCGTCAGGATATAATGTTGCATTTACATACTGAATGATAATATTAGAGCAGTGAAGCTGGTTATTATTTTGTTCATCAATATGTTTTTCTCCATATTGATATCTGTAATATTGTCCGTCAGCTTCGTTATATTCGAACCAAGGCTTATTTATAATATACCCAAGCTCCACCTTGTTTGCAATTTTTGTAGAATTTAGCTCAATTTTTTCATTATCCTTCGCAAAGTCAAAATGAGCCTCGTAATCTGATTCATATTTTTTTCTATAACCTAATTTTTTAATAGAATTATTTATACCCTCGGCACTGGTAAAGCAATTATGAGGCGCAACTCTGTCAGAGATTCTATAATATCCACTTTCAGCATTTAAGGCGCCAACATTATCGATTTTATCACTCTTTAAGAAATCCAAAGCGTACTTAGACTGTCCATAATGACAATAAATTGCATCCCATTCCAAAGCAAAATAACAATAATAAATTCTACAGCTTCTAACTGAGCCAATCTTCTTTAATTTGCTATAATCTTCGAACAAAGCCATAATACGTGTAATCCCACCTTCAACAGGAGCCTCATACAAAACACTTGCACTATCTATTCCCGAATGTGGTATAGCATTAATAATATTATTATACATAACTGCTACCGGTCTCTTATTAACCAATTTTTCACTTATTTGCTGTCCGGTCAGCTTGCTGTAACTTTTTGGTGCTTCTGTAGTCGGTGCCTCTGTTGTAGGTGTAACAGTTGTTGTTACAGCAACATCATTGATTTCTTTTTTTTGACCAAATACCAATACGCAAGCTATCGCAATAGCGATTAAAGCTACACTGCCTACTATTGCTGCGATAAATTTCTTTTTATTTTTCATTTCGTTCTCCATTCTATTTTTCGTCAATGTACTTAATTTTCTCTGGTTATATTCAAATTATTTAAAATAATATTCTGCTTTTCTTCCATTTCTATCCTTTCATCATCAACCATATGGTCGAAACCAAATAAATGCAGCATACTGTGAGCAACCAGAAATCCTAATTCACGCCTTAATGAGTGATTAAATTCTTTCGCCTGTTCCTTAACCTTATCATACGAAATCACAATGTCACCAAGCATTAATTCTCCACTATCCGGATTAAATAGACTGAAATCCCATTCAACATTCGAAAAATCTCCCGGGCTCTCATATTCTATCATTGGAAAAGACAATACATCCGTAGGTCTGTCAATCTGTCTTTGTTCCATATTTATACCATGTATGGTTATATTATCCACTATTGTTACATTAACTTCACATTCATAAGGACATTCTACAAAATCAACTGCCTCACAAACAACAGCATTTATAATCTTTTCGTAATCAATGTCAATTTCTTCTTTGTATTCGTTTTCAATATAAATATTCATATGTTCACCAATTTTAATATATAATTTCATTTAAAATTCAATCCATTTTAGTTTTTATACACATTTTCATATATGATTCTGTACAACCTTTTTATATATGGATTTCATTCCGTTTTTTGATTCTTTACTTCCTATTATTCTTTTTTTCGTGAATCTTTTTGTCATATTCCTCATAAGCTTTAACAATTTTTTGAACTAACGGATGACGTACAACATCATTGTTATCGAGATAAACAAAACTTATATCATCCACATTCTTCAAAACTTTAAGTGCAACTTCAAGACCCGAAACCGTATCTCTTGGCAAATCTTTCTGCGTTCTGTCACCCGTCACAATAACTTTAGAACCAAATCCGATTCTTGTAAGAAACATCTTCATCTGTGCCGGAGTAGTATTTTGCGCTTCATCTAATATTATAAAAGCATTATCCAGAGTTCTACCTCTCATATATGCTAAAGGTGCCACCTCTATAATTCCTTTTTCACTATTTGCAATAAAACTTTCCGCTCCCATAATCTGATAAAGGGCATCATATAAAGGGCGAAGATAAGGGTCTACCTTGCTTTGCAAATCTCCCGGCAAAAAACCAAGATTTTCTCCTGCTTCAATAGCCGGACGAGTTAGAATAATCTTATTTACTTCATTATTTTTTAGAGCAGTAATAGCCATAGCCATAGCAAGATATGTTTTTCCTGTGCCGGCTGGCCCAATACCAAAAACAATCATCTTATCTCTAATCTGATCCACATATTTCTTCTGACCTAGAGTTTTAGGTTTCACAGGCTTTCCCATAATAGTGCGGCAAATAATATTGTCATCTAAATCTATAAGTGCCGACTCCTTATTATCAAACGATAATGACAATGCATAATCAACATTCTGTTCTGTAATTGTATTTCCTCTCTTTGACAGTTCAATTAACTGTTCAAAAACTGATTTTGCTCTTTTTGCTGCCATATCACTGCCTATAATTTTCAACTCAGAATCTCTTGCAATAATAGTGACATGTAAAGTTCTTTCAATCTTCTTAATATTAGAATCAAAGTTACCGAATACATTTTTTTCATGTTCGGCAGGTATATTCATAATATTTTCAATCACGCTCATCTATAGCTGTCGTCCCTTCTTCAATCTTTTCAACGTTAATATACGAAACCATTCCTAAAGGCTTGTGTACTACAATTTCACCTTCTAATACATAAGTATCATAATTCTTATTCATTCTAACATTTTTTTTGATTATTTTGTACCCTTTTTGTTCCTTTAAAGACATTTTATTCTCAAATATTTCCTCTAAAATTTTTTTGGCCTGTTCTTTCGAATATTTCATCTTTTCCTTACTATATTTTATCACTGTATATTTTTGAATGGAAATAGGTAAATAAAATTCACCATAAAATTTAACTGTATTCTCTTCTAAGGTTATATCCGAATTTTTCTTCTTCTCTTTTATCCATTTAAATCCAAAAAAACTTGGCAATATAAGTTTACTTTCTTTATAAATATTTTTTCTAAAATAATAGACATTTAAACTATCACTATACTTTTCCTTTACTTCAGCGAAAATATCTCCATCAGCATTGCAATAGTCGTTAAACAACACATTTCCTGACTCATCTGTAATATCTATAACACCTGAGATTAGAACATCCCCTTTTTTAACATCCTCACCAGCTTTTACTAAAAGTTTGCCATTTCTAACCAAAGTTGACACAATTTTAGCATCACAATCTGCCACTAAATCATATGGTTTATCTTCCTTAGCACTTATTTCAGTAATATAATTCTCCTTAATATGAATCATCAGATTTGTACCCTTTATTTCAACGCATACCCAACTAATATCTGAAAAATCCTTTCTGATATTCTTCTCTAAATTATCCGTATTAATTTTATTTTTTATGATACCTTCTTTTATTTTTTTATTATGAACGTAGGATAAAATCTGATTATAAGTGTAGGAATAATTTCCATCAATCGTAATTTTCCATATAAAAAAAGAATTAATTACAAGAAGTAAAATAAAAATTACTAAAACAAACACAAGATTTTTCATATAATTAAAATTTAGAATCTTTGGAATAATCCCATGCTTTTTTTCATCTATAATTGAAATAAAATTTTTATCCATTATGGCATTCATTTTTTTGATGTACTTCGTATCTACTGAAAAATATGCCCATTTATCCACAAAGACAATATCTCTGATTTCAAATTCAGTACAAGAATTAAGAAGCCTATATATGTATTTTTTCTCTATTTTAATTCTATAAAAATTTAATTTCACAAATATATCCACCTATAACCATAGATTGACTGTTATAATATTTTATGTTTAAATTTTCACCATTAATAATAATTTTATATTTTTTTGAAAGTACTTCAATTTGATTATCACAAACACTTTTCACACATTTATAGTTTTCAATAACAATTTCTTTTTGACCGATTATTTGGCAAAGAGATTGCCCGTCTACTACATCCCTCGGCATATCAAATATATTGTCCATATTAAACATAATTTTCACCAATATGTCACATAAATGTCAATAATATATTATGTGTTTCGTGCAAAAAACATTATTTTATATATAAAATATTTTATGAGAAATAAAAATAATCTATAAAAGTAAAATAATACTCATATATATTAACGTTTCCTTAAAAATTTAAATAAAAGCAATACATAAGAATTTATTGCTGTTCGTGCCACTTCGCGTGCGAGCGTATGTGTATACATAACTACCTTATCATAAACTTTGCATCCATAACAAAACGTTTTATATAATAGGAAATTCGGAGAATTTTTCTATTATATAAAAAAAGTCGAAATACATACATATTCCGACTTTTTTATTAAATATTAATTATATTTGCGCTTTCTAGCAGCTTCTGATTTCTTCTTACGCTTAACGCTTGGTTTTTCGTAATGTTCTCTCTTACGAATCTCCTGCTGGATACCAGCCTTAGCGCAATTTCTCTTGAATCTACGTAATGCGCTGTCGATTGATTCGTTTTCTTTAACGATAACGCTTGACATTCTTCCTGACCTCCCTTCAGTTATAGATTCCTAAAACTGTAGGTATTTGTGTTTAAACACTAAAATAGTATATCATATATTTTTTTATCGTCAATAACTTTCGCCTTTTTTTTTGATTTTTTCGAGAATTTTTCTTCATATATCATTTCAAAGAAAAAATGACCACGTAAATGTAATATTTCAACTATTACATTAAAATCTGTGATCATTTTAATTATTAACTATTCTGTCTTGCAGTGATATTTCATCGCTGCTTTATTTTGTTTGTTCTTCAAGTATTTTCTTTGCAGCAACAACAGCCTCATCAGCTCCAGCCGGATTCTTACCGCCTGCCTGTGCCATATTCGGACGACCACCACCGCCGCCGCCCACAAGCTTGGCAATTTCTTTAATTATATTACCTGCATGTGCACCTTTTGCTATAGCATCATCATCTGCCATAACTATAATATTAGCTTTATCGCCTGTTGTCGAAATAATAACAACAACTCCGCCGCCCATTTTTTCTTTGAGCTGGTCACCAAGATTTCTAAGACCATTTATATCTACGTCTTCCACCTTAGTTGCAAGAAGTTTTATTCCATTAACTTCTATTACCTGATTCATCACATCGCCAACCGAATCATTAGCTAACTTTGCTTTTAATTTTTCATTTTCACTGTGTAATGCTTTAATTTCATCATTTAATGTCTGAATTTTCTTTCCTAATGAAAAAGGCTCTGTTTTGGCAATTTTTGCAGCTTCATATAAATGTTCTTCCACTTCTTTATAGAATTTCATAAGCCCTGTAGCTGTCAATGCTTCAATACGTCTAACTCCAGCAGCAACACCCGCTTCTGAAACAATCTTAAACGATGAAATAATTCCTGTGTTAGATACATGTGTACCACCACAAAGTTCTACTGAGTAATCACCCATAGAAACAACTCTTACTGTATCACCATACTTTTCTCCAAACAATGCCATTGCACCTGTTTTCTTTGCTTCTTCTAAAGTCATTTCCTTAGTTATTACTTCAACATCTTTAGCAATCTGCTCATTGACTAATTCTTCGACTTTCGCTATTTCTTCATCTGTCATTGCCTGGAAATGTGTAAAGTCAAATCTTAATCTGTCAGCATCTACATAGGAACCAGCCTGTTCAACATGGTCACCTAAAACTAACTTAAGAGATTTCTGTAATAAATGTGTAGCACTATGATTTTTAGCTGTATTGTTTCTTACATTAGAGTCCACCATTAATGTAACCACATCATCTACTTTAATCATACCTCTTAGAACATATCCCACATGTCCAACTTTGTTTCCAACAAGTTTTATTGTCTGGGTAACCTTAAATTCACCATCTTTTGTAGCGATAACCCCCTTATCACCAACTTGTCCACCCATTGTAGCATAGAATGGTGTTTTATCTACAATTACAGTACCCTTATCTCCTTCAATTAAAGCCTGCACAACTTCTGTTTCTGTTGTAAGTGCAGTAACTACTGATTCTGTATTTAAACTATCATAACCAACAAATTCTGTTGTAAGACTATTGTCTAACTCTTCATAAACGGTAGCATCAGCACCCATATAGTTAGTTGTCTTACGGGCAGCTCTAGCTGTCTGTCTCTGAACTTCCATAGCTTTTTTGAAACCTTCTTCGTCAACGCCAAATCCTTTTTCTTCAAGAATTTCCTGTGTCAAGTCGAGTGGAAATCCGTATGTGTCATAAAGCTTAAATGCGTTATCTCCTGACAATACATTTTCTCCGTCAGCTTTCATTTTTTTCTCTAAATCTGACAGAATGCTAAGACCTGTATCAATTGTCTTATTAAATTTATTCTCTTCCTCTGTAAGAACCTTGAAAATCATATTCATCTTTTCTTCAAGTTCCGGATAGCCATCCTTTGAACTATCAATTACTGTTTCAGAAAGCTTTGCTAAGAATTTTCCTTCAATTCCCAATAGACGACCATGTCTTGCTGCACGTCTGATAAGTCTTCTAAGCACATAGCCACGTCCTTCATTAGATGGCATTACACCGTCCGAAATCATAAATGTTGCTGAACGAACATGATCAGTAATTATTCTTATAGAAACATCCCATTTGTACTCTTTCTTGTATTCCTTGCCTGAAATCTCACATACCTTGTCTCTTAATGCCTTAATTGTATCCACATCAAAAATTGAGTCTACATCTTGAACAACTGTCGCAAGTCTTTCAAGTCCCATACCTGTATCAATGTTCTTATTCTGTAATGTTTCGTAATTTCCCTTTCCATCACCTTCAAACTGTGTAAATACATTGTTCCATATTTCGATATATCTGTCACATTCACAACCTACTGTACAATCAGGCTTACCACAGCCATATTTTTCGCCACGATCATAATATATTTCTGAACAAGGACCGCAAGGACCTGCACCATGTTCCCAGAAATTATCTTCCTTACCAAATTTAAAGATTCTTTCTTCCGGAATACCCATTTCCTTGTTCCAGATTTCAAACGCTTCATCATCTTCAAGATAGACTGATGGATATAATCTTTCTGCATCAAGTCCAACTACTTCTGTCAAAAATTCCCATGACCAATGAATAGCTTCTGTCTTAAAATAATCTCCAAACGAGAAGTTGCCAAGCATTTCAAAAAATGTACCATGACGGGCTGTTTTCCCAATATTTTCTATATCACCTGTTCTGATACATTTTTGACATGTAGCCATTCTTGTTCTAGGTGGAATCTCCTGGCCTGTAAAATAAGGTTTAAGCGGAGCCATACCAGCATTTATAAGTAATAAACTCTTATCATTATGTGGAACTAAAGAATAACTTCCCCTTACTAAATGACCTTTTGATTCAAAAAAGTCTAAGAACATTTTTCTAAGTTCATTTAATCCATATTGTTTCATTAATATTTCCTCCAAACTGTAATCTTTAGTCACAGCAAAATTACTTTTATATTTTATTAGTCGCAATATTTTTAGAAATTCAAAATTATTTTGTCATAACCTTATTACGTACAAGTTTCTTTATAATTAATCTGCTTTAATCTGGTGATATGCTTTTTTACCTTTCTTGATAAGTAAAGCTGCATCATCATTAAAATCTGCTGTAGTAAATGTTGTATCAATCGCTGTGACTTTTTCACCATTGACGGATACACCCCCCTGCTGTACGAGTCTTCTCGCTTCACCACGAGATGCTGCAAGTTTTGTATCTACTAAAAGTGTTAAAATATCCTTACCCTCATTTAATTCAGCTTCTGCATATGTTGTTGTAGGAATATTTCCTGATACACCGCCATTTAAGAATAATGCTCTTGAAGCATCTTGAGCTTTTTTTGCCTCTTCTTCACCATGAACTAATTTTGTAAGTTCATATCCTAGAATTTCCTTTGCTTTATTAAGCTGGCTTCCTTCCCAGCTTTCCATTTTCTGAATTTCTTCTAGCGGAAGGAATGTAAGCATCTTAATACATTTAAGAACGTCTGCATCATCGACATTTCTCCAGTACTGGTAGAATTCGTATGGAGATGTCTTTTCAGGATCAAGCCATACTGCACCACTTACTGTTTTCCCCATCTTCTTTCCTTCAGAGTTTAGAAGTAACGTGATTGTCATAGCTGATGCATCTTTTCCTAACTTACGCCTAATAAGTTCCGTTCCACCAAGCATATTACTCCACTGGTCATCACCACCGAACTGAAGATTACAACCATAATCCTGGAACAATTTGTAGAAGTCATAACTCTGCATAATCATATAGTTAAATTCTAGAAAGCTTAATCCTCTTTCCATTCTCTGTTTGTAACACTCAGCTGAAAGCATTCTGTTAACACTAAAGTGTGGTCCAACTTCTCTTAAAACATCTACATAATTAAGGTCTAATAACCAATCTGCATTATTTACCATAAGAGCTTTATCATCTGAAAAGTCAATAAATCTGCTCATCTGCTTTTTGAAACATTCCACATTATGGTCAATTGTTTCCTTAGTCATCATCTGACGCATATCGGTTTTTCCTGATGGATCACCAATCATAGCTGTACCGCCGCCAATTAATGCGATAGGCTTATTTCCTGCCATCTGCAATCTTTTCATGAGGCACAATGCCATAAAGTGTCCAACGTGAAGACTGTCTGCTGTCGGATCAAATCCAATATAAAATACAGCCTTTCCATTATTTATTAATTCTTTAATTAACGGTTCATCTGTAACCTGTGCTATAAGGCCACGAGCCTGTAATTCTTCGTATGTGTTCATGATTTACCTCCATTTTTCCATAGAAAGCGCCTGCCCTAATACTATATGCAAGCTAAGGGTCTCCTTATCTTTTTTTGCCCTTATCTTCTTCAATAAACTCAATAAATCATTCTAGCATAATGCAATTTATTTTTCAAGGTATGGTTGTTCACTAAAGTTTTTAATTTTTGCTATTGAATTTTAAATTTTAAACCTAATTTCATATTTTTATAATACTATACAAATTACACCTCTGCTCTGATCATTAGTTATTTTCTCGATTGTCCCCTGCATTTTTGACTGTGTATCTTCTGTCAAATTATTTATTTTGTTATGTATTCCTTCATCCACTATCTCTCCAATAGATTTTCCGAATATATTAGTTTCCCATATGTTTGAATCCTGCTCCTTTTTATTAATGAATCCAATCAAATCTCTCGCCTGTTCCTCACTGCCTATAATAGGTGAAATTTCCGTCAGGATATTCGCTTTTACAAAATGAATAGATGGAGCTGTAGCTCTTATTTTCACCCCAAACTTATTTCCGCTTTTTATCAGTTCCGGATTTTCTAAAACTATCTCTTCTTTTTCTGGTGTAACAATTCCATATCCGGTATTTTTCACTTTATTAATTGCATCATTTACTTTTTGATATGTATTTTTCTCCTTCGATAACTCTTTTACCATTTTTATAAGTTGAAGCTGATTTTCAATTTTTGTATCTGTCATTTCCGACAATGCTTCATAATAGTAGCACTCATCTACATCATAATTAAGTACTACTTTTCCACTTGAAAGTTCTATTGATGCCATCTGAATATCTTTTACAAGCTCTGTATCGGTTATAAAATTTACTTTTTTTATATCCTTAATCTTATTTAATTTGTCTAAGAGGTTCTTCGAATATTCTACAATATATTGCATCAGTTTATGTTCACCACTTATAATTTCCATCCATTTTGGCACATTAAACGAAATTTCGCTTATTGGAAATTCAAACAATATATTTTCTAATATATCTGTCACATTTTTTTCGTTTAATCTAAGACAATTTAACGTAATAGTTGAAACATTATATTTTTCAGCAATCTGATTTCTCAAAAACTCACATTCTCTAGATTCCGGTGTAATGGAGTTTACCAGTATAATAAAAGGCTTATTTATATTTTTTAATTCATTAACTGTTTTATCCAGAGCTTTATTATATTCTTCTACATCTAAATCGGTAAAGCTTCCATCTGATGTTATAACAATACCTATGGTTGAATGTTCTAAAATCACTTTCTTAGTACCAATTTCCGCTGCTTTTGAAAAGGGAATTTCATAATCAAACCAAGGAGTTTTTACCATTCTCTCTTTTTCATCTTCTATGTGTCCTGTAGCACCATTTACCATAAAACCTACACAGTCAATCAATCTTACTTTTAGTTCTGCTTTTTCTCCTAATTTTATTTTTACAGCTTTATTTGGTATAAATTTAGGTTCCGTTGTCATGATGGTTTTTCCTGCAGAAGACTGAGGCAACTCATCCATTGTTCTTTTTATATCATTTTTATCCTCAATATTTGGTACAACAGCTATATCCATAAAATTCTTTATAAAAGTTGACTTTCCAGTTCTCACCGGGCCAACTACACCTATGTATATTTCTCCATTAGTTCTTTTTTCAATATCTTTATAAACATTAAAATCCATAATTCCCCCATTTCATTTTTGTACATTTGTTTATTACTAATATATATGCAAAAAAAATAAATACATTCATGTAATAACACAAATGTATTTATAATAATTTACGTTTATTATTATCTAATGTTTATAGCCATACATCAAATCACTGTACATATAGCACACTAAAACATTTAGAAATTTTATAAAAATCACATTAACGGTGCCAACATTCTTAATAATTTTCCGCATATTTTATAGTATGTCGGTCTGTTACGACATTCTATAAGCGAAATCTTTTTAGACTTGTCTAACATATCCTGATAATCTTCTTCTATTTCGTTTATTACATTATTTTTGTAAATAAAACATCCATCTTCAAAATGTAAATATAAGCTTCTGTAATCTAAATTTACGGTTCCAACCGTAGCTTTTTCATCATCGCTTATAAACATTTTTGCATGCGTAAATCCCGGTGTGTATTCATATATCTCAACACCAGCTTCAATCAGTTCTGCATAGTATGTTCTCGCCAGGCAAAAAGCGTATGACTTATCCGGAATCCCCGGCATTACTATTTTTACATCAACACCTCTTTTTGCCGCAAACTTAAGCGAAGACATTATTACATTATCTATAATCAGATACGGAGAAACAATGTGTAAATACTTAGTAGATGTATTTATTATATGAAGATATACTGACTCACCCACTCTTTCTTTACCAAAAGGATCATCACCATATCCTATTACATAGCCTTTAGAATCAGCTCTCTTTGGTATTTTTACATCAAGATATCGGCTGTAGTTTTCAATATTTTTTTCTGTCACATTCCACATTTGAAGGTATAAAAGCGTATAACTTCTTACCGCATCACCTTTTAGCATTACTGCCGTATCTTTCCAGTAACCGAATTTATCTACTAAGTTCATATATTCATCGGCAAGATTGATACCGCCTGTAAAAGCCACTTGTCCATCTATAACAAGAATCTTTCTGTGATCCCTGTTATTCTGCTGTGTTGTAAAGAATGGTCTTGCTGGAGCAAATGGCTTTGCTTCTATTCCGAATTTTCTTAATTTTTTGAAATATCCTATCGGAAGCTTAGACAATGAACAAAGTCCATCATACATTACTCTGACTTCAACACCCTCTCTTGCCTTTTCTATAAGAATATTAAGTACACTATTCCATACTACGCCTTCTTCGATAATGAAATATTCTAAAAAAATGAATTTTTCTGCCTTTTTTAATTCATCAATTAACGATGTGAATTTTTTTTCACCAGAACTAAAATATGTGATATCCGTATTTCTGTAAATAGGACATCCTGTATAGTCATATACATATTTTGCCAGCATCGAAACCTGTTTATCCTGTATCTGAAGTTCATTATAAATATCCTGAGAGGGATTAAGATATTTATCCGAATTAAGATTAATATCTGAAAGTCGTTTCTTAAGTTTTAAGGAACCTGGCTGTAACCTGAAATACAAATATAATAAGCATCCGATTGCCGGTACACACATTATAAATATACTCCATACAAGCTTCATTGTCGGATCTGATTTATCATTTGCAATGTATATAACAAGAAATATTTGAAACGCCATTATCACATATTTTAAATTATGTTCTAATGTTGCATTGTAAGCAAAAAATATAAATATACCTACCTGCAGCAATATCATAAGGCCAAATATAAACATTCGGCTAAAAAGAAAGGTTGCTAAACCTTTTTTGCCCTTATTTTTTTGTGACAAAACCGTTTTGGCTGACATTATTCACTCCTTAATCATCTTCATTCAAAATTTTCTTTCTTATCTTAAGCATTTTCATATCAGTTTCATAAATTACATCTGCACATTCTGTAAGTTGTTTAACAACTTCTGTATCTGAATTTGAAAACTTTTTATAATGGATTTCATGTTCAAGACTAGCCCAAAAATCCATAGCTATAGTTCTAATCTGAACTTCTACTCGCATAGGTTTCTTTTCTTCTGACAAAAATATAGGAACTTCTACCACAAGATGAAGGCTTCTGTATCCATTCTTTTTAGGATTTTTAATGTAATCCTTACAGGATAAAATTTTTATATCATCCTGATTGTAAAGCATTTCTGCCACCTTATAAATATCATCAACAAAAGAGCATATTACTCTTACTCCTGCCACATCATCCAGATTATCTTTTACAGATTCAACAGAAAGCTCATAGCCTTTTCTTTCTAATTTTTCCATAATGCTTGCTGGTGATTTGACTCTTGTTTTTATTGTCTCAATAGGATTTCTAAGTTCATTCGCTTGAAATTCCATATTAAGTACATCTAATTTTGTTTTAACTTCTAAAATCGCACACTCATAATATGTCATAAGCATTTTTATTTCAGAAAATGAAGAATTAAAACCTTTAAACTGATTTAGAAATTCTTCTTTCTTAGTCTTTATATCATTCATATCTTTTTCTCCCGGTGTATTCGCACTAATTCATGTATTTTTAAATTTTATTCCCAAACAAGTTCCTTAAATTCGTTTGTAAGATCCCTTTTCATAATATCTTTCATAGCTTCCTTTGCAGGCTTGTTATCAAATAAGATTTCATTTACATTCTCAACTAAAGGCATATCAACATGATACTTATGAGCAAGTGCTAATGCAGCTTTTGCAGAAACAGCACCTTCAACAACCATATTTACTTCCTTAACCGCTTCATCTAATGTATAACCTTTTCCTATTAGCATACCCGCTCTTCTGTTGCGTGAATGCTTGCTTCCACATGTAACAATAAGGTCACCAATACCTGAAAGACCATGAAATGTTCTTGAATGTCCCCCCATAGCCACGCCTAACTGTGTTATTTCCTTGATACCTCTAGTCATAAGAGCTGCTTCTGTATTATCTCCATAACCTAGTCCATCTGCAATTCCCGCAGCAAGAGCTATAACATTTTTTAACGAACCGCCTAACTCTATGCTCTTTCTATCCGGGCTTGTATAAACCCTAAAATAATCATTCGAAAATAAATCCTGAACAAATTTAGCTGTATCAAAATCTTTTGCACCTGCAACTACTGCTGTAGGAACCTGAAGTCCAACTTCTTCTGCATGACTTGGCCCTGACAATACAACCGCATTTGCACCCGGTAATTCATCTTCAATAACCTCTGTCATTGTAAAAAACGTTTCATCCTCAATCCCCTTTGCTACATCTACAATTATCTGTCCATCAGATACATACTGTTTAAGATTCCTTGATGTACTTCTGACAAAAGAAGATGCTACAGCCATAACTATCATCTTTGAATCTTTTACAGCTTTATCTAAATCGCTTGTAATTTTTATTTCATCTGGGATAATAATTCCCGGAAGTCCTATTTTATTTTCTCTATGAGTTGATAATGCTTCTACTTCACGCTCTAACGCTGACCACAATGTAACATCATGTCCATTTTCACATAATACCTTAGCAAGAGCAATAGCCCATCCGCCACCGCCTAAAACTGTTACTTTAGTCATATTAAGCCTCCTTTTTCTGACCAATCTTTCTTTCTGTTCCATTAATCAGTCGTTTTATATTTTCTTTGTGTCTGATATATGACAATGCTGTCAAAATGCCAACCAAAATATACGCTTCTATCCTATCACAATTATTAAGGTTGTGAACCATTCTAAGCTGTCCCCAGATTATCATTTCAACAAAAAATCCTGTCATAAGACACAGCGAACTGAAAGAAACATATTTTGTTATATAAAGAGCCAAAAAGAATGTTACAAATCCAATGACAACAAACTTCCAGTCATATATTGCAAGTGTAAATATAAGTCCTGCCGATGCTGCAATCCCTTTTCCACCCTTAAAATTCATATAAAATGGGAAGTTATGTCCAAGTATAGTTCCAACACCTGTATACAGAGATATAATAAACATATGTTCCCTGCACTCTCCATTCTCAAATAAAATGTATGTAAGCATTATGGCAAATAATGCCTTCAATGCATCCCCAAAAAATGTAATAAAGCCATCTTTTTTTCCTAATGTACGCATTGCATTGGTTGTGCCTGAATTTCCACTACCATAATCTCTTATATCTATATGTTTCATCTTTCCAATAATAAAGCCGGTCTGAAACAATCCAAAAATATATCCAATTATAACGCTTACAATTTTCTGCCAAATCATTATTTGTCTTCCTTTCTTTCACGAATAATAAATCTAAGAGGCGTTCCTTTAAATCCAAAAGCTTCCCTTATTTTATTTTCAATGTATCGTGTATATGAAAAATGCATCAATTCCTTGTCATTTACGAATATTACAAATGTAGGTGGTTTTACAGATACCTGAGTAATATAGTAAAGCTTTAATCTCTTGCCTTTATCTGAAGGCGGCTGCTGTAATGCTACAGCTTCAGCCATAATTTCATTTACTACACCTGTCTCAATACGCATAGCATGATTCTGAATCACAAAATCAATCATATCAAAAAGTTTTGGCAAACGTTGACCTGTTTTTGCTGAAATAAACATAATTTCAGCATAAGGCATAAATGAAAGTGTATCACGAACTTTTGCTGTATATTCATAAACTGTTTTGTCATTCTTTTCAATGGCATCCCATTTGTTTACAGCGATAATTACACCCTTTCCATTTTCATGTGCAATGCCTGCAATCTTTGCATCCTGTTCAGTTACACCTTCCACAGCATCGATAACAATAACAACCACATCTGCTCGTTCAACCGCTGTTACCGTTCTGATAATACTATATCTTTCTATTTCTTCTTTTATTTTTGATTTTCTTCGAAGACCTGCTGTATCAATAAATACATACTCTCTGCCATTCCATTCTACATCTGTATCAATGGCATCTCTTGTTGTTCCTGCAATATTTGAGACAATAACACGACTTTCACCTGTAATTTTGTTGATTATAGATGATTTTCCAACATTAGGCTTTCCTACAACAGCAATTCTTGGTCTGTCATCTTCATCCTGTTCTAAATTCAAATCAGCAAAATGTTCTGTGACCTTATCAAGCATATCTCCAAGACCACTTCTCTGGGACGCAGAGATAGGAACCGGATCACCTATTCCCAAGTTATAAAATTCGTAAACATCTGACATCATTTTATTAAAGTTATCCACCTTATTTACAACCAAAACAACCGGCTTATGGCTTCTTCTAAGCATATCCGCAACCTTAGCATCTGCATCAATTAATCCCTGTTTTACATCAGTCATAAAAATAATTACATCTGCTGTATCAATCGCAATCTGAGCCTGTTCTCTCATCTGTGAAAGTATAATATCCTTGCTGTCAGGTTCAATACCGCCTGTGTCAATCATTGTAAATTTATAATTAAGCCATTCTACATCCGCATGTATTCTGTCTCTTGTCACACCCGGAGTATCCTTAACTATAGAAATCTTCTTTCCTGCTAGTGCATTAAACAAAGTAGACTTTCCAACATTAGGTCTACCTACTATAGCTACAATTGGTTTACTCATATTTTTCTCCATCCTATTATTTTCATCTAATTCTAAATTTTACAATATCCAATCATATTTGTAAACTAATTCCAAATTTCTTTACATTTTAGTTTTAATAATTTTACACAGTGGATAAAATTAATTCCACATCATCTTTGTTACATTCCTCCGTAACAATTAAAATAATATTTCACTTTATCATTTTCCACAGTCATTATATCAAAACTGCACTGACTATCATTCATATTTTTTTCTTGCAAATACCACATAGCAGCTCTCATTATCTTGTTCTGCTTCTTTTTATCTACAGCATTTATTGCATATCCATAAAAATTATTCTTTCTATATTTTACTTCTATAAAACGAACAATTCCATCTTTCTTTGCAATAATGTCAATTTCTCCTAATCGGCATCTGTAATTATGCTTTAATATTTCAAAATTGTCATTCTTTAAATAATCTATGCATAAATTTTCATAAAAACTTCCAATTTCTCGTTTATTCATAATCCCCTCAATATAATATTTATTTTAATAATTTACAAAAAATTACTTATAAAAGACCTTCTGTGTATAGGACAAGGTCCGTATTTTTTAATCGCCTCAATATGTTTAGCAGAACCATAACCTTTATTAGATGCAAAATCATATTCAGGATATATTTTATCATATTCTACCATCATGGCATCTCTTGTAACCTTTGCAATAATGCTTGCAGCACCTATGGAAATGCTTTTTGCATCACCTTTAATAATCGAAACCTGCTTAATATCTACATTCGGAATGTTAACTGCATCATTTAAGAGCAAATCAGGCTGTGGACTAAGTTCACTAATTGCCTGTCTCATAGCTTCATAGGTTGCTTGCAATATATTAATCTCATCGATAACTTTAGGACTGACAACTGCTGTTTTTGCACAGATAGCTTTTTCCATTATAACTTCATATAATTCCTCGCGTTTTTTTGCTGAAAGCTTTTTAGAATCATTAATATATAATATATCGCAATCTTTTGGCAAAATTACCGCACCAGCCACAACAGGTCCTGCAAGTGGTCCTCGCCCAACTTCATCGATACCGCAAATAAAATCATACTCGAAATATTTTCTTTCAAACTCAGTAAGTTTAAAAGTTCTCTCTATTTCTTTATTATAATCTAAAATCTTTTTTTCGGCCCTTTTCACTAATTGAACCACACCCTGACGTTTGTCATTCCTATAGTTCTCTACGAAAATGTTCATCTTTTCCTCAGGCATATTATTAAAATTTTCTTTAATATTACTAATACTTTCCATGATTTATCCTCAAATAACTAACTATATTTATCTATTTGATCAGCTAACTACTTTACCTAATTATTTTAACTTATCAAGTGTAATTCTTCCAAGTTTTCCTGCTCTAAAATCATCCATAATAATCTTGCTTGTTTTTTCAAGGTCCAGCTGGTTACCTTTTACTTTGCATCCTCTAGCTTCTGCAATTTTGTACATAACCTGTAATGGCTCCTCGTCATTTTCAATATTATATCTTCCAACAACAGCTTCCGGATAAGTAGTCGAAAGTAATTTTACAAGCTGATATGCAAGCTCTGTAACATCCAAAATATTATCATTCATCGAGCCAATAAACGCCAAATGCATACCAATCTTCTGATCATCAAACTTAGGCCATAAAATACCCGGCGTATCTAAAAGTTCAAGATTCTTGTTTAATTTAATCCACTGTTTTCCCTTGGTAACACCTGGTTTATTTCCTGTTTTTGCTGCAGACCTTCCTGCGTATGCATTAATAAAAGTAGATTTCCCCACATTTGGAATTCCTACAACCATCGCTCTGACAGGTCTGTTAATGATGCCACGTTTTCTATCTCTTTCAATCTTTTCTTTACAAGCTATCTGAACTGCATTATTAATTTCCTTAATCCCCTGCTTGTTTTTTGAATTTATTTTCAATGCGATAATTCCCTTTTCCTTAAAATATTGAATCCATTTATTATTATCGTTTTCATCAGCCAAATCAGCCTTATTAAGCAAAACAAGTCTTGCTTTATTTTTGCCCAGACTATCAATGTCAGGGTTGCGGCTGCTAATCGGAATTCTAGCATCTAATAATTCAATAACCAGATCTATTAATTTTATATCTTCTTTCATCTGACGGACAGCTTTTGTCATGTGTCCCGGATACCATTGATAATCCATATTTTTCTCCTTTTTCATTAAGCCACAAAAAGCATACTTAAAATCTTTTTATATTATATCAATATATGTAAAATCTGCATACCTTTAACTTACGATTTAAATTTGAAAAAGGAGCAAGTAAAAACCCGCTCCTTTTTATACTTAGGTATACCTACAGTATACCAATGCCTTCTGCATAGTATTATTTAACTAATTCTTTAACCTTAGCAGCTTTACCAACTCTGTTTCTGATGTAGTTAAGTTTAGCTCTTCTAACTTTACCACGTCTAACAACTTCGATGTTAGCGATCGATGGTGAATATAATGGCCATGTTCTTTCTACGCCAATTCCGCTAGACTGCTTTCTTACTGTGAAAGTAGCTCTATTGCTTCCACCCTGTTTTTTAATTACAAGACCTTCGAAAACCTGGATTCTTTCACGATTTCCTTCAACGATTTTAGCGTGAACTTTGATTGTATCACCAACGTTAAAATCTGTAACTTCCTTAATCTGTGCTGCTTCAATTTCCTTAATTAATTCCTGCATAAGAGCCTCCTTATTTATTCCGATGTTCTTAATACATGTTGTAACAGAGGACCATCTTTTATTATAAAATGACGCAACTACAGCGTCATTTTGCCTACAGCATTTGTTATAATAACATATACATCTAAAAATTGCAACAAAATTTTCGAAAAAGTTTGCAAGCTGAAGTGAAAAGTTTATTTCCACTTTGAAAGGGGCGAAGTAGATTTTAGT
>CAYWUE010000024.1:0-27554 GCA_964461415.1 uncultured Eubacterium sp. | reverse complement strand
ATTAGTATTAGTTACCGCCATTAATCCAACTCCTGCAGGAGAAGGAAAGACAACAGTTACAGTTGGTCTTGGCGAAGCGTTTGGACAGTTAGGGAAAAAAGCTGTCATAGCTCTTAGAGAACCATCATTAGGACCTTGCTTTGGTATAAAAGGTGGGGCAGCAGGTGGCGGATATGCTCAGGTTGTGCCAATGGAAGATTTAAATCTGCATTTTACGGGAGACTTCCATGCAATAACATCTGCCAATAATTTATTAGCGGCAATGTTGGATAATTCCATTCAGCAGGGAAATGAACTAGGAATTGATCCTAATCAGGTAGTTTGGAAAAGATGTGTGGATATAAATGACAGAGTTTTGAGAAATATTGTTGTAGGCCTAGGAAGAAAAGTAGATGGAACAGTAAGAGAAGACCATTTTGTAATTACTGTTGCATCAGAAATAATGGCTATTCTTTGTCTTGCAACTGATTATGCAGACTTAAAGGACAGACTTGGAAAAATTATTGTAGCATATACATATGATGGAAAGCCTGTTACAGCAAAGGATATTAAAGCGGTAGGTTCAATGGCAGCATTGCTTAAGGATGCCATGAAACCAAATCTAATTCAGACATTAGAACATACACCTGCATTAGTACATGGTGGACCATTTGCAAACATAGCTCATGGTTGTAACTCAGTAAAAGCCACAAAGACAGCTTTAAAGATGGCAGATTATGTTATTACAGAAGCTGGATTTGGCGCTGACCTAGGTGCAGAAAAGTTTATGGATATCAAGTGTCGAAAAGCCGGATTAAAGCCTGACTGCGTAGTTTTAGTGGCTACAGTTCGAGCGTTAAAATATAACGGTGGAGTACCTAAGGCAGAATTATCAGAAGAAAATATAGATGCATTGGCAAAAGGTATCGTAAACCTTGAAAAACATATTGAGAACCTACAGCAATTTGGTGTACCTGTAGTAGTTACATTAAATCAGTTTGTATCAGATACAGAAGCAGAATATGAATATATCAAGAACTTCTGTGAAGAACGTGGATGCGAGTTTGCATTAGCAGAAGTATGGGCTAAGGGTGGCGAAGGCGGTAAAGCGTTAGCCCAAAAAGTAATCGAAACAATCGAAACAAAACCATCAAACTATGCACCGCTTTATGCAGAGGATTTGTCAATTAAAGAAAAAATTGAGACAGTAGCAACAAAGATATATGGAGCAGATGGTGTGACATATTCACCTGAAGCAGAAAAAGCAATAGCGAATATCGAAAAATTAGGATATGGAGATTATCCGGTATGTATGGCAAAAACTCAATATTCATTGTCAGATGATAAGGATAAGGTGGGAAGACCTACAGGATTTAAGATTAATATCCGTGAAGTATATATTTCAGCCGGAGCAGGTTTTGTGGTGGCAATAACAGGCAGCATAATGACAATGCCAGGGTTATCAAAAATGCCTGCTGCATTTGGAATTGACTTGACAGATGATGGAAAGATTACAGGACTTTTCTAAAAAAATCCGTAGAATAATACCAATTAAAAAATGAGAGTTTAGGACAATATAGATTTAACAAATTAAAAAATCCGATGAATAATGTGGGCTGAAAATTGCCCACAATTCATTTGTTTAGGAGTAAAAAATGGCAAAAATAATAGATGGAAAAATGATTTCTCAACAGATTAAGGATGAATTAAAAGAAAAGGTTAGTGCATATAAAGAAAAGGGAGTTGAAATTACTTTGGCGGTGGTAAAAGCAGGAAATGACCCTGCATCAGCAGTATATGTGCAAAACAAAGAAAAGGCATGTGAATATGTAGGGATAAAATCAAGAACAATAGCAATGCCTGAAGAAACAACAGAAGAAGAATTATTAGCTATGGTAAAGGAATTAAATGAAGATAAAAGCGTTAATGGTATCTTAGTTCAGTTACCATTGCCAAAGCATATTGATGAAAGCAAGATTTTGTTGGCAATTGACAGCAGCAAAGATGTTGATGGCTTTCACCCTGTTAATGTAGGAAAAATGGTGATAGGAGAAGAAACATTCCTTCCATGTACACCTGCCGGAATAATTGAAATGCTAAAGAGAACAGACATCGATATTAATGGCAAAGAATGTGTTGTAATAGGCAGAAGCAATATCGTGGGAAAACCAATGGCAATGCTTATGTTAAAAGAAAATGCTACAGTGACAATAGCACATTCAAGAACAAAAGATTTGAAAGAAGTAACTAAGCGTGCTGACATTCTTATAGCAGCAATCGGAAAAGCAAAATTTGTTACAGCAGATTATGTCAAGGAAGGTGCAGTTGTAATTGACGTAGGAATGGATAGAGATGAAAATGGAAAACTCTGTGGAGACGTAGATTTTGATACAGTATCAGAAGTAGCATCAGCTATAACACCTGTACCGGGGGGAGTTGGTCCGATGACGGTAACAATGCTTTTGGTAAACTGCTTACGCAGCGTGGAAAATAGCTAAAAACATATAAAATTCAATATGTATATTTGATTAAATAAAAAAAAGAAAGGACGGTAGTGTGGAAAATAAATTTTTCATTGCTATTTGTGTCGTCAGTTGAATGTGGCGGAATGGAGATTAATATGAAATTTGCAAATATAATAGTAGATATATCACATGAAAAGCTAGACCGTCCTTTTGGATATATTATACCGGATAGATTAGAAAATAAGATTACAGTTGGAACGGTGGTTATAATACCATTTGGCAAGGGAAACAGGCAGATAAAGGGATATGTAATAGAAATAACTAAGACTCCGTCATTTGAAGTAAAAAAAATGAAGGAAATTATTGATGTGGAAAAAGGAGCAACACATATCGAAAGCCAACTGATAAACTTAGCAGGTTGGATAAGAGAAAACTATGGTTCCACAATGAATCAGGCATTAAAAACCGTAATACCTGTAAAAAATAAAATAAAATATGTAGAAAAAAAGACAATTAAATTAAATATAGATAAAGAAAATATAGATGAAAAAATAAATCAGTACAAGAAGAAAAATGCAAAAGCACGAGTAAGACTGCTAGAAGAACTAAAAGAAAATAATAGCATTGCAAGAGAAATTGTAATTAATAAATTAAATATATCTCCTAATACACTAAAAACCATGGAAAAAATCGGAGATATAAAAGTTGAAAAAACAATTAATTATAGAAATCCAATAGAAGTAAAAGAACAACCGGAGTATGATATTGTACTGAATGAACAGCAACGACAGGTGTCGGAGGATATTAAGAAAACCATGGATTTTGAAAAAAAAGACAGGGTGAATACTCATTTGATTCATGGAATAACCGGAAGTGGAAAAACGGAAGTTTATATGGACCTGATAGATTACACAATTAATCAGGGAAAGTCAGCCATAGTTTTAATACCGGAAATAGCCTTGACATATCAGACGGTAATGCGATTTACAAGAAGGTTTAAGGAAAAAGTATCAATAATTAATTCGAGACTGTCACAGGGAGAACGTTATGACCAATTTGAGCGGGCAAAAAGTGGTAATATAAGTATAATGATTGGCCCACGTTCGGCTTTGTTTACTCCATTTGACAATTTAGGGTTGATAATTATAGATGAAGAGCATGAAAGTGCTTATAAAAGCGAGTCAGTACCAAAATATCACGCCATAGAAGTGGCACAAAAAAGAGCATTTGATACCGGTGCAACCTTAGTTCTAGGTTCGGCAACACCATCTATGGAATCTTATTATCGGGCAAAAAAAGGAATATATACTTTGCATAAATTAACGGTGAGAGAAAAGGGAAAACTGCCAATAGTATCCGTAGTTGATTTAAGAGAAGAATTAAAAGAAGGGAATAAATCCATATTCAGCAGAAAACTTCAAAATCTGATACAGGACAGGTTAGAAAAAAAAGAACAGACAATGTTGTTTATTAATAGAAGAGGTTTTGCAGGATTTGTCTCATGCAGGGATTGTGGCAAAGCCATAAAATGTCCACATTGTGATGTAACACTAAAACTACACAATAACAAAAAATTAGTTTGCCATTATTGTGGACATACAGAAAAACTGCCAACGATATGTCCTGAATGCAGATCGACATTTTTAGGTGGATTTGGAATAGGAACTCAAAAGATTGAAATGCTTATAAGACAACTATTTCCAACAGCAAAGGTATTGAGGATGGATGCAGATACAACATCAACAAAGGGAAGTCATGATGAAATTTTATCAGCTTTTGCAAATCATCAGGCGGATATACTTGTAGGAACGCAGATGATTGTAAAAGGACATGATTTTCCAAATGTAACATTGGTTGGAGTTTTGGCGGCGGATATGTCCTTGTATGCTTCTGATTATACAGCTGCAGAAAAGACTTTTCAGTTATTGTGTCAGTCGGCAGGACGGGCAGGCAGAGGAAGTGATAAAGGGGAAGTGGTAATACAGACATATGCACCTGATAATTACAGTGTTGTAGCTGCAAGCCATCAGAATTATGAAGAATTTTATGAGGAAGAAATAGCATATAGGAAGTTAATGGGCTATCCGCCGGTTGCTAATATGGTGGCTATTTTGTTACAATGTGAGAAAAAGAATGAGCTAGAAGAGGCTACTTGGCAAATAGTAAATCTTATAAAGCAGGTAAAACAAAAAAAGTACAATGAGTTGTTTGTGATAGGGCCTGCAGACCCGCCTGTATCAAAGATAAATGATATATATAGAAAAATCATTTATTTAAAAAGCAACAATAGGATGCACCTTATAAGATTAAAGGATTATCTTGAATATGTAATAAATAGTTCACAAAATTTCAAAAATATTAATATACAATTTGATTTTAAAGCATAATTGGTTGAAAAATATAACTGTAAATGAAATGGTAATTATGTGATTAAAAAAGTTTAGAAAAATAACAAGACAGCAATAATTATGCAACATAAAGAATATTATTTTCGCGATATAGAAAAAGGAGAGAAACAATGGGTATTAGAAACGTAAGAGAATTAGGAGATTCCTGCTTGAGAAAAGTGTGCAAGGAAGTTAAGGATGTGAATCTTAGAACAAAAATTCTTATAGGAGATATGTTTGATACAATGTATGAAACTAATGGCGTAGGTTTAGCTGCGCCACAGGTTGGGATTTTGAAGAGAATTTTTGTTATTGATTGTGGTGATGAAGAAGGAAATTCAGTTCCATATGTTTTTATAAATCCTGAAATCTTAGAGGAAGAAGGTGTACAGACTGATTATGAAGGATGCCTTAGCGTTCCGGGTAAGTCAGGCGTTGTGTCAAGGGCACAAAAGGTTAAAGTGAGAGCCTTTAATGAAAAAATGGAAGAATTTGAATTAGAAGCCGAAGGATTGCTTGCAAGATGCATATTGCATGAAAATGATCATTTGAATGGCATTGTTTATGTGGACAGAGTTGAAGGCAGATTATATGACAATTCTGAATTAGAAGAACAGAATAATGATTAAATAGTCATAAGAGGAGGATGAACATGAGAGTAGTTTTTATGGGAACACCAGACTTTTCAGTTCCGGCGCTAGAAGAATTAGCGAAGGTTCATCAGGTAGAAGCAGTTGTGACACAGCAGGACAAACCAAAGGGGAGAGGTCACAAAATGCAGTTTACTCCTGTTAAAGAAAAAGCCATGGAATTAAATATCCCTGTGTATCAGCCCGAAAAAGTAAGAAATTTAGAATTTGTGGATGTACTAAAAAATATCAATCCCGATGTTATTGTTGTAATTGCTTTTGGTCAGATTTTGCCAAAGGAAATATTAAAAATCGGAAAATATGGATGTATCAATGTTCATGCATCTCTTTTGCCCAAATATCGTGGTGCGGCACCTATTCAGTGGGCTGTTATTGATGGAGAAAAAATGACCGGAGTTACTACTATGCATATGGCAGAAGGTCTTGATACCGGAGATATAATTGATACATCAGTTATAAAATTAGACGAAAAAGAGACAGGTGGAAGCTTGTTCGATAAGCTAGCCTTAGAAGGCGGAAAACTTATTATTGAAACACTTGATAAGTTAGAAAAAGGTACAGCCAAAAGAATACCACAGGATAATGAAAAATCAACCTATGCAGCTAAGATTACTAAAGAATTAGGCAAAATTAATTTTTCAAAATCGGCAGTTGAAATTGAGAGACTTATAAGGGGATTAAATCCTTGGCCTAGTGCTTTTACAATGATGGATGACAGACAGATTAAGATATGGGATGCCACAGCTGTAGATGGGACTGTAAAAGAAGAAGCAGGACAGATAGTTGAAGTGGCAAAAACGTATATAAAAGTTGCAACCGGTGAAGGCTATTTAAAAATAAATGAAATCCAGCCTTCAGGCAAAAAAAGAATGACCATGGAAGCATTTCTTAATGGCTATAGCATTGAATGTAATAAACTAGGTTAGCTAATATTATAAAAGGACAAAACAGGAGGTAGCATATGTTATATGGATATTATTTTGATCCAACATATATTTTGATAATAATTGGTATGATTATCTGCATGGCTGCATCAGCACATGTTAATTCTACCTATAAAAAATATTCTAAATATAGGAGCGCTTCAGGATTAACCGGAGCTCAGGCTGCAAAGCTGATTTTAGAATCTCAGGGTATATATGATGTTACAATAAGACATATTGGTGGTGATTTGACAGATAATTATAATCCTACTAATAAGGTTTTAAGCCTGTCAGATTCAACATTTAACCAAAGCAATGTGGCAGCGATAGGTGTAGCAGCGCATGAATGTGGTCATGCGATGCAGCATGCAAAAGGATATGCGCCAATTAGTGTTAGAAATGCACTTGTACCGTTTGCTAATTTAGGCTCAAAATTGTCATGGCTGTTAATTATTATCGGCATTATTTTTTACGGTAATGGAACAGGACAGACTTTGCTTAATTTAGGAATTATTGCATTTTCTCTGGTGGTATTATTTCAGTTAGTTACATTACCTGTGGAATTTAATGCATCATCAAGAGCTGTTCAGATTTTAGAAAATAATGGTATATTTGGTAATGAGGAATTAAAATATACAAAGAAGGTATTAGGAGCAGCAGCACTTACCTATGTAGCTGCAGCAGCTTCATCAATCTTACAATTACTTAGATTAATAATTCTTTTTGGTGGAAGAGATGATGATTAATAAAACAGATAAAAAAAATAATTCAACAAATCTTAGAAATATTGTTCTTGAGTTGTTGCTTTTAGTTGATAAAGGCGCAAAAAGTCACATTGTCTTAAAGGAAGAACTAGACAAAAGAAGTGATCTTGACAAGCAACAGAGAGCTTTTGCAACAAGACTGTTTCAGGGAACCTTGGAGAGAAGAATTGAGATAGATTATATTATAAATCAGTTTTCAAAGACACCTGTTAACAAAATGAAACCTGTTATAAGAGAAATTATCAGAATGTCCGTATACCAAATTAAATATATGGATGGAGTGCCCGTTTCGGCTATTTGTAACGAGGCAGTTAAGTTAGCTGAAAAAAGAAAATTTTATAATCTCAAAGGTTTTGTTAATGGAGTTACGAGAAATATTGCAAGAAATATCGATAATATAGAATATCCAAATGATAATTTGACTTATCAATCCATAAAATATTCTTTGCCAAAATGGATAATTGAGATGTGGATAAATGAATATGGCAATGAAAAAACAGAAGAAATGCTGAGAGGAATTTATTTAAATAAAGTTACAACCGTAAGGTGCAACACATCAAAGGCAAGTGTAGATGAAATTATAAAAAGCTTAGAATATCAGAATGTGAAAGTAGAAAAGTCAGATTTGTATGAGAATGCACTGAGAATTTCTAAATATGATAAATTAGAAGAACTAGACGTCTTTAAAGCAGGAATGATAACTGTTCAGGATGAAAGTTCTATGATGGTTGCGATTGCGGCAAATCCTAAAGAGAGTGATTACATAATTGATGTTTGTGCGGCACCGGGAGGAAAAAGCCTTCATCTTTCAGAAATGCTTAATGGAACAGGAATGGTGGAAGCAAGAGATTTAACAGATTATAAAGTTAAGCTCATAGAGGAAAACATACAGCGAATAGGAGCAAAAAATATAAAAACCAAGGTTTTTGATGCAACGGTTTTAGATGTTTATGCAATAGAAAAAGCGGATATTGTTATTGCAGATTTGCCATGCTCAGGACTTGGAGTAATCGGAAATAAAAACGATATAAAATATAATGTAACAGAAAAACAGATAAAAGATTTAGTTGATTTGCAGAGAAGTATTTTGAAAAATGTAAGCCAATATGTGAAAAAAGGTGGAAAACTTGTTTACAGTACCTGCACAGTCAATAGGCAGGAAAATGACGGTAATGTTTTGTGGATAGAAGAAAATCTTCCTTTTAAAGCACAGTCGCTAGAAGGTATTATGCCAAAAGAATTAGAATGTAGAAATGGGTGCCTGCAGATTTATCCGGGACAATATGGAATGGATGGTTTTTTTGTTTCATTATTTGTGAGAGAGTAGAGATATGACTGATAAGAAAGATATAAAATCCTTTAATTTAGAAGAATTGAAAAAAGAAATATCAGATATAGGTGAAAAGCCTTTTCGTGCGGGGCAGATATACAAATGGCTTCATATTGACAAGGTTGAATCCTTTGAGGAGATGACAAATATATCTAAAAGTCTTAGAGAAAAATTAGATGAATATTATGAAATTGTAAATTTAGAAAAAGTAAAAGTTTTGATTTCTAAGATAGACGGAACGAGAAAATATTTATTTAGAATTGATGGCGGAGCAGTAATAGAAAGTGTGTTTATGAGGTATCATCATGGTAATTCTGTATGTATTTCTACTCAGTCAGGCTGTAGAATGGGCTGCAAATTTTGTGCCTCTACCCTGAATGGACTTGATAGAAATTTAAGACCGTCTGAATTGTTAGAGCAGATTTATTGCATAGAAAAAGACATAGGTGAAAAGGTGTCAAATATTGTCCTTATGGGAAGCGGAGAGCCACTTGATAATTATGATAATGTTATAAAATTTTTAGAGCTTATTACGGACAAAAATGGTGAAAATATTAGTCAGAGAAATATTACATTGTCTACATGTGGTCTGGTGCCAAAGATAAAAGAATTAGCTGACAGACAGCTTCAGATTACACTTGCAATATCACTGCATGCCTCAGATGATAACACTAGAAGGGAACTTTTGCCAATAGCTAATAAATATTCAATTGAAGAGGTTTTAGATGCCTGTAGATATTATTTTGAAAAGACTAAGCGAAGGATAACCTTTGAGTATAGTTTGGTTGCAGGAGTGAATGATACGGTAAATGAAGCAGAAAAACTGTCAGCACTTTTGAAAGGGATAAATTGTCATATTAATTTGATTCCAGTTAATCCGATTAAAGAGAGGGACTTTGTGCAGACAGGCAGAAAGGCTGTGGAGCGCTTTAAATACACTCTTGAAAAAAATAGGAATAATGTTACTATTAGAAGAGAGATGGGAAGAGATATTAATGGTGCCTGTGGACAGTTAAGAAATGATGCGATGCGGCAGGGAAGGGAGGAATCCGGTGAGTAACTATATTATTAATGCATTTGGAAAAACTGATGTAGGTTTAATGCGTACAATCAATCAAGATAGTATATTTGTATCGACGCAACCTGTTGGAAAACTCCCAAATCTTTTTATCGTAGCAGATGGAATGGGAGGACATAAGGCGGGAGATGTTGCATCAAGAGTTGCAATTGAAAAGTTTGTAAAATATGCGTGCACTACACATATGACAGATCCGGCTAATATACTTGATGCAGGTATAATTGCCATAAATAAAGAAATATATGACATGGCTAATTCTAATAAAGATTACAGTGGAATGGGAACTACATTTGTAGTGGCTGTTATTGCGGACGGACATGTTTATATTGCAAATGTTGGTGATAGCAGATTGTATTACATAGGAAATAACATAAATCAGATAACAAGGGATCATTCCGTAGTAGAAGATATGGTTAGAATGGGACTTCTTACAAAAGAAAAAGCGAGAACCCATTATAGAAAAAATGCCATCACAAAAGCGGTAGGAGTGGTAAATGATAAGACTGCTACACCTGATATTTTTGAAATTGAAATGGAAAAAGGCGATAAGCTTTTATTATGCTCAGATGGTTTAACAAATATGGTAATTGACCATGATATTAACAATATAATAAGAAAGAGTGAGACTATAGAGGAAGCAGTTAGAAAATTAATAGATTCGGCAAATGAGAATGGTGGAAAAGATAATATTTCAGCTATTATTGTAAGTGCTGATGAAAAAGAAAATCTAGAAGATAGTTTGCTATCTGAATAATAGGAGTAAAAATATTTATGTTAGAAAAAGGGTTTATTGTAAACAATCGCTACGAGATTTTAAGTAGAGTAGGTGCCGGAGGAATGTCTGATGTATATAAGGCAAAGGACCACAAACTTAACAGAAACGTAGCAATGAAAATTTTAAAAAGTGAATTTAGTAAGGACAAGAATTTCTTGTCTAAATTCAGAGTAGAGGCACAGTCAGCAGCAAGCCTTATACATCCTAATATTGTAAACGTTTATGATGTAGGGGAAGATGCAGGCTTGTACTATATTGTTATGGAACTTATCGAGGGAATTACCTTAAAAAGTTACATTAACAAAAAAGGAAAGTTATCAGTTAAGGAAACAATCAGTATAGCAATTCAGATTGCAAATGGCATTGAGTGTGCTCACAATAACCAGATAGTTCATAGAGATATTAAGCCTCAGAATATCATGATTTCAAGAGAAGGAAAAGTTAAGGTTACTGACTTTGGTATTGCAAGAGCAGCTTCATCTAATACCATAAATGGCAGCGCTATGGGTTCGGTTCATTATATCTCACCTGAACAGGCAGGCGGCCAGTACGTGGATGAGAAAAGTGATATATACTCATTAGGTATTACTATGTTTGAAATGCTTACAGGAAAGGTTCCTTTTGATGGCGAATCTACAGTAGCTATCGCATTAAAACATATTAAGAGTAATGTGCCAAGTATTAAAGAATATCTTCCGGACATTCCAATCAGCATAGAAAAAATTGTCTTAAAATGTACACAGAACAAAGCTGAGAGAAGATATCCAAAGATTTCATTGCTTATAGCAGATTTGAAAAAAGCATTAACAGATCCTGATTCAGATTTTGTTCAGTTAGATCAGGAGGTTGTATCAGGCTCAACTATCATGATTAAAGATAAGGAGCTTGACCAGATTCGTAAAGAAACTGAAAAAAGAAATAATGCTGATAAAGACGAAGAAAATGAAGATGATATAGATTTATTAACTCCTAAAATGGACAAGGCAGTTACTGTTGGAGGAGTTGTGATTGGAATAGTAGCACTTGTAATTATCGCTGCAATTGTGACGAATTTTGTTTTTTCGTTGATTACAAATAATAAAATAAAATTGCAGAATATTACGACCAATGATGTTACAGAAACTACGATTGACCCTAAAAAAACAGAGGTTCCAAATGTGGTTGGAATGAGTGAGGATGAAGCAGAAAAAACACTTCATCAAAAAGAACTTGGGGTAAAATATGAAGCTTACGAATATAATGATTTGTATCCGAGTGGATTTATTATCAAACAATCAGTTCAAAAGGGTGAAATTATTGACAAAAATGAAACGATTCTTCTTACTGTAAGTAAGGGCTCTGAAAAAATCGAGGTTCCTACAGGAATTAAAGGCGCAGAGCTTAATACAGCCATTTCTTTATTAGAAGAAAAAGAATTAAAGTGGGAGCTTGTATATGAATATAGTGGGAAAGAAATAAATAATGTTATTTCATGCTATCCTATAGAAGGTGCAAGGGTTTCAAAAGGTGATATAATAAAACTCACTTTAAGCAGAGGACAGGAAGTGTCTGAAAATGCACATATAGGAACAGTACCAAATGTGGAAGGGAAAAAACTTGCAAAGGCTCAACAATTAATAAGCGGTGCAGGATTTTTAGTAGGAACTACAGCCGAAGAATACAGTGAAACTGTTGAAAAGGGTGTAGTTATTCGTCAAACCATAAAGTCAGGAGCTGCACCTAAAGGAGCAACAATATGTCTTGTTGTAAGCAGAGGCTCAGAAAGTGCTGATAATCAATTTAGCGGAACATATACATTTACGAAGGAAGACCTGATGGATGGCGAAGGCAATCCTATCACAGCAGGTACAGTAGTAGTATTGCTAAATGGTTCATCACAAGGCATTGATCCACAGTATTCAGATGTGTCAAAATGGCCTGGAGATTATACTATGACATTAACAGGGGACGTTCAGGGAAAAGCAACAATTGAACTTTTTATAAACAATGTGCTTGTTAAAACAGATAGCGTAATATTAAACTAGATTGCATTAAAATAGGAAAATAATAAAAATATGCAGGGAAAAATAATAAAAGGCATTGCCGGATTTTATTATGTATATGTGGAGAATAAAGGCATATATGAATGTAAGGCAAAAGGAAAATTTAGAAATGAAAGCATAAAACCCTTAGTAGGCGATAATGTTATTGTTGATATTATTGACGAAGAACACAAAAAAGGAAATATTGCTGAAATACTGGAACGAAAAAATCAACTAATACGTCCTGCCGTAGCAAATGTGGACCAGGCAATGATAGTTTTTGCGGTTAAAAAACCTAATCCTAATCTTAATCTTTTGGATAGATTTTTGGTTATGATGGAATTTCAAAACATTGAAACAATCATTTGTTTTAACAAAATGGATATAGGCGATGATAGGTTTATGTTTGAATTAGAGTCCATTTATAAAAAAGCAGGATATAAGGTTATGTTTGCCAGTGCTACAAAGAAACAGGGCGTATATGAAATAAAACAATTGCTTAAAGGAAAGAATACGGTTTTTGCAGGACCATCCGGAGTAGGAAAGTCATCTATGCTTAATGCACTAACCAAAGATTATAAGATGGAAACTGGTGCGATAAGTGAAAAAATCGGTCGAGGAAAGCATACAACGAGACATTCTGAAATATTTAATGTAGATAATAATTCTTATGTTTTTGATACACCGGGATTTAGCTCACTATTTGTTCCAGGGATGACAAAGGAAATGCTTCAGGATTGTTTTCCGGAAATGGCTGAATACAAAAACAAATGTAGATTTGTGGGATGTGCTCATGTTAACGAACCGGATTGCTGTGTTAAAGAGGCCTTGGATAGTGATAAAATAGCCAGGGAGAGATACTACAATTATGTATTGTTTTATAAAGAATTAGAACAAATGGAAAAACAAAGATATTAGTATTACAAATATATATTAATAAAATGGTCTTATAAGAAATAAAAATAAGAACAGCATTACATAAAATGCAATAAAAAAGACTATGAATAAACATAGCATTTTTTATTATTGCATTATAAGTGAGAAAGAGGAAAATATTATGATTAAATTAGCACCTTCAATATTATCAGCAGATTTTGCAAATTTGGGACAGGATATTGAAAAAATTGATAAAGCAGGATGTGACTGGGTACATGTAGATATTATGGATGGAATGTTTGTGCCAAATATTTCTTTTGGCATTCCAGTGACAAAGGCTGCAAGAAAATACACAAAAAAATATTTTGACGTACATCTTATGATAGAGAAGCCTATCAGATATATTAAGGAATTTAAAGATGCCGGAGCAGACATGCTTACAATACATGTGGAGGCGTGTGAAGATGTACAGGCTACCATAGATGCAATTCATGCTGAAGGTCTTGATGCAGGACTGGCATGTAATCCTGAAACAGCAGTTGAAGAGATAGTTCCATATATTGATAAGGTGGAAATGATTTTAATAATGACAGTTCATCCAGGATTTGGCGGACAGTCTTATATTGATGAATGTACTGAAAAAGTTGAAATAGTTAATGCAATTGTAAATGAATACAAATTAAAAACATTAATAGAAGTAGATGGCGGAATAAAATCTGATAATGTTGCCGTACCATTAGAAGCAGGTGCTAATGTTATTGTGGCAGGTTCTGCTGTATACAGTGGAAATGTGGAAGAAAACGTAAAATTATTCAGAGAAAGATTTTTAGATTTTGAGTAAAATTGTGGTTTGATATAATAAGAAAATATGGATGTAATTATGAAAAATAATAAAGCTTCTTAAAAAATGTTACTTAGTGTTAGCTTTGCTCATTAATATCAAATGAGACATAGTTTACGAAGGAGAAAAAGAAAGTCGATACTATTTTATATAATACATACGTTTTTACTAAAACAGACAGAGTAAAAAAGCATTTTACCCTGCCTGTTTTTAAATTAGTATTTTAACTCATAAGTAGCATTTGTGTTTAAATATTAAACATTGAATCTAAATGTGATAACATCTCCGTCTTTTACTACATAGTCCTTACCCTGTAATCCTACAAGGCCTTTTTCTTTAGCTTTTGTAAGAGAACCGCAGTCGATTAAATCAGTGTAAGCTACAACTTCAGCACAGATAAAACCACGTTCAAAGTCTGTATGAATCTTACCGGCTGCCTGTGGAGCTTTTGTGCCTTTAGTAATAGTCCATGCTCTAGTTTCATCTTCACCGGATGTCAAGTAACTGATAAGTCCAAGAAGAGAGTAGCTAGCTTTAATTAGTTTATCAAGACCTGATTCACTGATTCCTAAATCCTCTAGGAACATCTGTTTTTCATCATCTTCTAATTCTGAAATTTCCTGTTCTATTTCAGCGCTGATTACAAAAACTTCACTTCCATTTTCGGCTGCAAAATCTCTGACAGCAGCAACATGTGGATTAGAATTACCATCATCAGCCAAATCATCTTCTGAAACGTTAGCAGCAAAGATAACAGGCTTTGCAGTGAGAAGATTGTATTCAGCCATCCATTCTAATTCATCTTCATCTTCAGTTTCATATTTTATGGCAAGATTTCCTTCTTCAAGGAAAGTTTTCATTTTCTGCTGGAAATCTAATTCCCTAGCTAATGCCTTGTCATTTCTCGCACCACGAGTTGTTTTAGCAATTCTTCTTTCAAGAATTTCGACATCAGAAAAAATTAATTCGAAGTTAATTGTTTCAATGTCACGAATAGGATTAATATTTCCGTCAACGTGGATAACATTAGTGTCCTCAAAACATCTTACAACATGAACAATAGCATCAACTTCGCGAATATTGGCAAGAAACTGATTGCCCAAACCTTCACCTTTTGATGCACCCTTAACCAAACCTGCAATGTCAACAAATTCGATAACAGCAGGGATTGTTTTTTTAGAATTATATAAAGCGGTAAGTTTGTCTAATCTTTCATCCGGAACAGCTACAACACCAACGTTTGGGTCGATAGTGCAGAACGGATAGTTTGCTGATTCAGCACCGGCTTTAGTTAATGAATTAAATAAAGTACTTTTTCCAACGTTTGGAAGTCCAACAATACCTAATTTCATATTTGTATCCTCCTCGTTAAATTTTACTAAAATGGCTTTAAACCTTTTGTTATCTTCTTACGTACCAATTAACGTACCAAATTTATTATAACCTTAAGCATTATAACAGTATTTGATGTTTTTTACAATAACGAAGAAAATAAGAAAAATGGGTGAAAGTTATTCCACTTTTGCTTTAATGTGGTACAATAAACAAATATGAATGCAGACCGTAGCAGCCATAAAACAATTTGGCAGACTGCATAGTAAAGAAGGAGAAAATTGACAATGAATTTTAACTTATTAGTAGCAAAATCAATTGAATTTCCAAATTTGAATATATCTATAGAAAATCTGCAAAAAACATTTAATGTTTTGGGATTGGATATTGCATTCTATGGATTGATTATCGCCATTGGAATGTTAGCGGGAATAGCTTTGGTGTGCTATGATGCAAAATCCTCAGGGCAGGACCCGGATTTATATATTGATTTTGCATTATATGCCATAATTATAAGCGTTATAGGAGCGAGATTGTATTATGTTATATTTCGATGGGAATATTATAGCAAGAATCCAATGGAAATAATCGATATAAGACAGGGAGGACTTGCTATTTATGGTGGTGTTATAGCAGGGATTTTGACATGTTTTGTCTATACAAGAATAAAAAAACTTTCTTTTTGGAAAATAGCGGATTCTTCTATTTTGGGCCTAATACTTGGACAGATAATAGGAAGATGGGGTAATTTTTTTAACAGAGAAGCTTTTGGTCAGGTTACAGGAGATAAAAATCCACTTGCCATGAGAATTTTTTTCGATAGCAATTATGGTATATCTCAAGTGCCTGATGTAGTAAAAGAAGGAATGGAAAGTTTGAGAAATATGAGCCTGTCAGAGATTGGTTATATACAGGTGCAACCAACATTCCTATATGAATCATTGTGGAATTTGATGGTTCTTACTCTTATGATGATATTTAGAAAGAAAAAGAAATTTGACGGTGAGGTATTGTTATGGTATCTGCTTGGATATGGTACCGGACGATTTATAATAGAAAGCTTTAGAACAGACCAGCTTATAATGCCGATTACAGGATGGCCTATTTCACAGTTTGTGTCAGTTATGCTAGTAGTGATGGCATTTGCAGTTATAATAATAAAAAGAAAAAAACTAAAAGAAAAAAATAATTAGTAGATGAAAAAACTCCTTTTGGGTGAATGAAACACCTGAAAGGAGTTTTTTTATAATAGGAAATTCATCCGAATTTCCTATTATAAAAAATGTTTTGCTTATGAATGTTTTGCTTATGAATGTTTTGCTTATGAATGTTTTGCTGTGGATGTGTCGTTTATGGAAAGGCAGTTATGCATACGCATCCGCTTAAACGTGAAGAGCCGCAAGCAACATTTTGTTCTATAAGACAATTCACTGGATATAAAAACTAGGTTAAAAAACGAAACAATATTATCAAACAAATTAATCTGTTGTTCAACTTATAAGAAAAAATGAGAAAAAAACATAGGGAAAGCCATAAAAAAGGGTTGCATAAATAAAAAAAATGGTATAGAATTTGCATATAAGTGGTAAAATGATGGCAAATAGTGGGAAAAAGTGGTAAATCTAACTGCTTTTTGATGCAAAAGAAGGTGAGTTTTTTGTTTACAGGTGAGTACACACAAAAAATGGATACAAAAGGACGAACAATAGTCCCTGCAAAATTCAGAGAAGAACTTGGTACAAGCGTAGTAGTAACCAGGGGACTCGATGGATGTCTTTTTGCGTACTCAAAAAATGCCTGGGAAGCACTAGAAACTAAGCTTAGCAGTTTACCGTTTGCAGACAGAAAAGTCAGGGACTTTAACCGTTTTTTTCTTGCAGGTGCTTCAGAACTTGAGACTGACAAGTTAGGACGAGTTTTAATGCCGGCAGTACTTAGAAAATTCGGCTGCCTAGACAATGAAGTTGTCTGGGTAGGCGTTGGTGACAGAATCGAAATTTGGGATATTGATAAGTGGAACGAACAGATGATGACATATCTTGAAGGCGATGATGTAGAAGAGAGAATAGAAGACCTTGCAGCATATATGGCTGAAATGGGTATTTAATAAATTAGAAAGAAGGTCAAATATGGATTTCAAACATGTATCAGTTTTATTAGACGAAACCATTGATGGCTTAAATATAAATCCTGATGGAATTTATGTGGACGGAACATTAGGTGGCGGCGGACATTCTTACCAGATATGCAAGAGATTGTCTGACAAAGGGAGACTTATAGGAATAGACCAGGATGGAGAAGCACTAGAAGCTGCCAGAGAGCGTTTGAAGGAATTTGAGGACAAGATTACTTTAGTTAGAAGCAATTATTGTGAAATCGATACGATTTTAAAGGATTTAGGAGTCGAAAAAGTAGATGGTATAATTTTGGATTTGGGAGTTTCATCATATCAGCTAGACAATTTAGAACGAGGATTTTCGTATAAATCTGATGCACCGCTTGATATGAGAATGGATCAAAGACAGAGCAAAACAGCAGCAGAAGTTGTTAATAATTATAGTGAAAATCAATTATTTAGGATAATAAAGGATTATGGCGAGGATAAGTTCGCTAAAAATATTGCTAAACATATAGTTATGGCAAGAAAGGATAAGCCCTTAGAAACTACAGCGCAATTAAGTCAGGTTATAAAGGCGGCAATTCCAATGAAGTTTCAGGCTAAGGGTGGACATCCTGCAAAAAAGACTTTTCAGGCTATAAGAATAGAAGTTAATCAGGAATTAACTGTTTTAAAAGAGTCTTTAGACACCATGATTGAGCATTTGAATCCTAACGGGAGAATTTGTGTAATTACATTCCATTCTCTAGAGGATAGAATTACAAAAATTAAATTTAGAGAAAATGAGAATCCTTGTACATGCCCACCGGATTTTCCGGTATGTGTATGTGGAAAACAGTCAAAGGGTAAGGTTATAACAAGAAAACCTATTATTCCATCGGAACAGGAAATGTCAGAAAATAAGAGATCGAAAAGTTCCAAACTTAGAATTTTTGAAAGGTGTTGAGATAGATGAATAAAGATAGGAGAAGTGTTTACGGAAGAGAATATGTGGACGGAAATACCGTAAGAAAACTTAATCCTTCAAGAGAACGCAGAGTTTACATAGATGATGAAAGAGTTCGAGGAAACGAAAGGGAATTAAGAATCAGGGAGCATGAAAAAACTATGAATGCTCCTTATGTAGCATTCTTAGCAATTGTATCATCAGTATGTCTGATTATGTGTGTGTGTTATTTGAATATACAGTCTGATATTTCAAAGACAAGAAATAATATCGCTTTATTAAAAGGACAGATTAGTACGGTTCAGTCACAGAATGATGCGTTGAGCTATTCGATAAATAACTATATCGACACAGATAATATTTACAAGATGGCATCAACTAAATTAGGAATGAAGCAGGCAACAGATGACCAAATCTCCAAATACAAATTAAGTGACGGAGGTTACACAGTTCAGTATGGTAACATACCAAGTAAGTAATTGTTATGAGTGAAAGAAGAGTAAGAAGAAAAAAGCCTAAGTTAAAATTTAATAAACAAATGTACAAAAAGCTAGGAATACTATTTTGGATTGTGGTTCTAGCTTTATTTGCATTGTGTGGGCGAATTATATATTTAAATGTGGTAAATGGAGATAATTATTCAATAAGAGTTTTAGAACAGCAAAGCTTTACTAGTAAAACCATACCTTACAAGCGTGGAGATATTAAAGACAGAAATGGTAATGTACTTGCTACAAGTGTAATGGTATATAATCTCGTTATTGATTCAAAAGTTATTATGAGCAATGAAAATTATCTAAAACCTACGGTAAATGCGCTGACAAAATATTTCGACTTTGATGAGGATGATTTGAGGACAGCTATAAAAGAACGAAAAAATAACAGTTATTGGGTTGTAAAAAAGAATTTAGAATATAAAGATATAGAAAAATTTGAAAATTATTTAAATTACGAATATGCAGATACTAATGAGGAAAAAAATGCTGTTGCCAATACTAAGGGTGTATGGTTTGAAAAGAAATACAAAAGAATGTATCCATACAACAATTTAGCATGTTCGGTTTTAGGTTTCACAAATAGTGACAATAGCGCAACAGTAGGAATAGAGAGTAGTTATAACAGTTTTCTTCAAGGGGTAAATGGCAGAGAATATGGATATATGGATTCTGACAACAATATGGAAAATGTTATAAAGGATGCAGAAGATGGTGACAATGTAGTTTCTACAATAGATATGAATATTCAGCGTATAGTTCAAAAATCAATTAAGAAATATATGAAAAAATATAAACCTAAAAGGATTTCTGTAGTTATAGCAAATCCTAATAACGGTGAAATTCTTGCCATGGCAGATGATACTACATTTGATTTAAATGATCCTTATAATTTAGAAGACTATTATACAGAGGCTCAGATTGAAAAAATGTCTCAGGAGGAACAGTCAGAAAAACTCAACAGTATATGGAACAATTATTGTATAACGGATTCTTATGAACCAGGTTCTACAACAAAGCCTTTTACAGTCGCGGCAGCTTATGAAGAAGGAAAAATTACTAGAAATTCCACATTTGTATGTGATGGTTTAGAGAAAGTTGGTGGTTTTACAATCAGATGTCATAAAACTGACGGACATGGTACAATTACTGTAAAAGAAGCTATAGCTCAGTCATGCAATGACTATATGATGTATATAGGGAAAAAACTGGGAGCTGAAAAATTTGTTCAATATCAGGATAGATTTGGTTTTGGAACAAAAACAGGAATTGATCTTCCAAATGAAACAAGAGGACTTGTGTATGGTACTGATATGGGAGCCTCAACTTTGGCAACTAACTCATTTGGACAAAATTTTACTGTAAATATGATACAGATGACTGCGGGATTCTCATCACTGGTTAATGGAGGATATTATTACGAGCCAAGGGTAGTAAAGCAGGTGGTAACATCTGATGGCAGACTTGTAAAAAATTATTCTAAGAACATGGTAAAGCAGACAATTACTAAGGATACATCAGATTATATAAAAGAATGCCTGAGAGAAGTTGTAATAAGTGGTACAGGAACAACAGCAGCAATTAAAGGTTATACAGTGGGTGGAAAAACCGGAACTGCAGAGAAGGTTGATACATCAGGCAATGGAAAAGGAAGGTTGAAAAATCAGTATATTTTATCATTCTTAGGCTGTGTACCTTGTGAAAATCCTAAGGTGGTATGTTATACACTAATGGACACGCCAAAAGAAAATCCTCAGGCAACAGCTTTTAATACAGAACTTTGGACTGATATAATGAAGCAGGTTTTACCATATATGGGAATAGAAAAAACAGAAAAAATTGAAAAGAAAGCCAAAAAACAAAACCTTACAACAGAATTTTATTCAGATGGAATAATTGAAGGAGACGATGGTTCTTTAGTAGAAAAAAGCGAAGAAGATGAATAGAATTAAATAATGTAAAGTGTAATTGTGGGCAGCTATAAAGAATAAAATAATAATAAATGTCTTTGTAGAGGCCCACTAATGCATACAATAAAAACAATTAACAGAAAAATGCTGTTAATTTATACTACATGCATCACTATTGCCTGCATTATGATAATTGGAAAACTGGCATATCTTATGATATACAAATCAGAATATTACGGAAAAAAAGCCTTAGAGGTTCAGGAAAGAGAAAGAAAAATCAAAGCTCCAAGAGGAGAAATTTATGACAGAAATGGTAATGTTATAGCCAGCAACAAAACGGTATGCACGATATCAGTTATTTATAATCAGATAAAGGAACCTGAAAAGATTATAGATATTTTGTCAAAAGAACTTGAGTTAGGAGAAGATGAAGTCAGAAAAAAAGTTGAGAAAAAAAGTTCTAGAGAGAAAATAAAGTCTAATGTACCTAAGGAAAAAGGTGATATAATAAGAAATTATAATTTAGCCGGCGTAAAGGTTGACGAAGATTATAAAAGATACTATCCTTATTCAAGTCTTGCTTCTAAAGTTTTAGGTTTTACAGGAGCAGATAATCAAGGTATAATTGGACTTGAAGTAAAATATGAAAAATATTTAAAGGGTACAGATGGTCTGATATTAACGCCCACAGATTCAAGAGGAGTGGAACAGCAGAATGCATTAGAACAAAGAGTTGAGCCTATTAGTGGAAACAGCCTTACTACATCAATAGACATAAATGTTCAAAAATATGCAGAACAGATTGCCTATAATGCGTTAAAGGCTAAGGAGGCTAACTATGTTTCAATTATTGTGATGAACTGCAATAACGGAGAAATATTGTCAATGGTAAATGCTCCGGAATTTGATTTGAATAATCCCTACAAGCTAAATTCTGCAACAGAAGATAACTTAAATGTTAAAGATAGACAAAATATGCTAAATAAAATGTGGAGAAATCAATGTATAAATGATACCTATGAGCCAGGGTCTACTTTTAAGGTGGTGACAGCCGCGGCAGCATTAGAGGAAGGTGTCGTTACAATTGATTCAATGTTTAGTTGCCCGGGTTACAGAATAGTAGAGGATAGAAAAATCAGATGTCATAAAACAACGGGACATGGAAGTGAAGACTTTTTGCATGGTACAATGAACTCCTGCAATCCGGTTTTTATCGATGTAGGACTTAGAGTTGGAGCGAAGAATTTTTATAAATATCTTGGAAAATTAGGACTGCTTAATAAAACCGGCATAGATATTCCGGGAGAAGCATCAACAATAATACACAAAATCCAAAATGTAGGTGAAGTAGAATTGGCTACAATGGCATTTGGACAGTCGTTTCAGATTACACCGATGCAGTATTTAGTTGCTGCAAGTGCAGTTATAAATGGTGGAAAAATTGTAACACCACATTTTGCAATAAAAGCAGAAGACTCAAAAAAACAGCTTGTTGAGCAGTTTTCATATAAAGAAACAAAAAACGTTATTTCAAAAAACACATCTGAAACAATGAAATATATATTAGAAAAGGTTGTGTCGGAAGGAACAGGCAGCAAAGGACAAGTGGAAGGATTTAAGGTTGGTGGGAAAACAGCGACATCGCAAAAACTTCCGAGAAGTCAGAGAAAATACATAGCCTCGTATATGAGTTTTGCACCTGCTGACAATCCGCAATATATAGCAATGGCAATAGTAGATGAGCCAAAGGGTGTTTATTATGGCGGGCAGGTAGCAGCGCCTCTTATAAGCACATTATATACAAATATACTTCCATATTTACTGGAAGAAAAATAACAAAAGGTATATCCCGCAAAATTTTTATAAAATGTCACGACTAATCAATATAAGTTGATGATAAGGGATGGAATGGAGGAAGAAAATGAGTACAAGTACAACAATTATAATGGCAATTATTATTTCATTTGCAGTGAGCGTGATTTTATGTCCGATAGTAATTCCATTGCTAAAAAAATTAAAATTCGGTCAGTATATCAGGGAAGAGGGACCAAAGTCACATCAAAATAAGACAGGAACACCAACAATGGGTGGAATGATTATACTTGCAGGTGTAATAGTAACTTCATTAATATTTATGATAGTAGAAAAAAACACAAAAATTGCACCGGTACTTTTTATGACTGTAGGATTTGGTCTTATAGGTTTTGCGGATGACTATATTAAAGTTGTAAAAAAGAGAAATTTAGGGCTTACTGAAATACAAAAATTGGCGTTGCAGATAGTAGTTACAGCAGTATTTAGCATATATGTTGTAAAGAAAATAGGAACAGAAATCATAATACCATTCACAGGCGGAAATGAAATTACAATGCCTGTATGGTTGTTTGTTATATTTTTATTTATTGCAGTAATTGGAACAGTCAATGGCTCTAATTTTACAGATGGACTTGATGGACTTGCAACAAGTGTTACTATAGTTATTGCAGTATTTTTTACCATGGTTTCTATTGGAACAGGTACAGAAGCTATTTCTGCTGCATTTGTTGGAGCATTGATGGGATTTTTCTTATACAATGTATATCCGGCCCGCGTATTTATGGGTGACACAGGTTCATTAGCTTTAGGTGGATATGTGGCAGGTATAGCGTTTGTACTTAAGATGCCGATATTCATTGTTATTGTTGCATTTATTTATTTGATAGAAGTAATATCTGTAATGCTGCAGGTTGTATGGTTTAAATATACAAAAAAGAAATATGGGGAAGGACGCAGAATCTTTAAAATGGCACCACTTCATCATCATTTCCAGGAAAGTGGATATACAGAAACACAGGTCGTTGCAGCTTTTACAGTAGTTACAGCGTTGTTATGCCTTATCGGTTATTTGGGATTGTAATTATTAAAGTATTACAGTATTACAGTAATATGCGGATAATGTTAATAACAGATGGATTTTTACAAAGATATGATTATAAATGTATAGAAGGGCAAAAAAATGGATTGGAAAATGCAGAGAGTTCTGGTGGCAGGCTCAGGAAAAAGTGGAATTGGAGCTGCAGACTTACTTAAGAAGGTTGGAGCGTTAGTTACGATATATGATGGAAATGACAAACTTAATAAAGAAGATGTTTTAAATAAATTAGAAAATAAAAATGATGTGAATGTTATTCTTGGAGAGTTAAGTGACGATGTGATAAAAGACACTGATCTTATGATTTTAAGCCCTGGAATAGCTATAGATGCGCCTTTTGTTGTTAGGGTAAGAAATGCAGGGGTTATGATATGGGGAGAAATTGAGCTTGCGTATGTTATTGGAAAAGGAAAACTAGCTGCAATTACTGGAACTAACGGAAAAACTACAACAACTGCATTAGTTGGAGAAATAATGGCTGATTATTACAAAAAAGTAGATGTTGTCGGAAATATTGGGAATCCATATACGACAACTGCCTTTGATTCTACAGATGATACTGTTACTGTGGCAGAGATAAGCAGCTTTCAGTTAGAGACAATTCATCAGTTTAAACCAAATGTCAGTGCAGTTTTAAATATCACTCCTGACCATTTGAACAGGCACTATACAATGGAATGTTATGCAGAAACAAAAATGAGCATAACAAAAAATCAGGATAAAAGTGAACCGGTAATTTTAAATTACGAGGATGAACTTTTGAGAGAATATTCAAAGAAGCTTAATAATAAAATAATTTGGTTTAGCAGCAAACGAAAAGTAGAAAATGGTGTTTATCTTGATGGAGAAAATATAATTTACAAGGATAGAGATGTGGAAACTTTTGTCACAACAACAAAAGATACTACATTAGTCGGAATACATAATATCGAAAATATTATGGCGGCAATAGCTATTTCTGTAAATATGAATGTTCCTGTAGATGTAATTGCAAATGCAATCAGAAAATTTAAAGCAGTACCACACAGAATAGAATATGTGGAAACTATAAATGATGTAATTTATTATAATGATTCTAAGGGAACAAATACGGATGCCTCAATTAAAGCTATTGAGGCAATGTCAAGACCGACAATTTTAATTGCCGGAGGCTATGACAAGAAGGTATCTTTTGATGAATGGGCTATGACTTTTGAAAATAAAGTAAAATGCCTGGTATTATTAGGTCAGACGTCACAACAGATAGCGGATACGGTTAAAAAATATGGCTTTACTAATATTGTATTTGCTAAATCACTAGAGGAAGCTGTTAGAGAGTGTGAAAAAAATGCAGTGCCGGGTGATGCAGTATTATTATCACCGGCATGTGCAAGCTGGGGAATGTTTGACAATTATGAACAGCGTGGAGATATGTTCAAAGAATATGTAAGAAAAATGAAATAGATTTTTAAAGCATAAAAATCCTGAAGGAAGGGAGAGTTTTGCTGTGGAAAATAGGGAAGAATTAGAGGCATCAAAAACAGAAACAAAAATTAGACGAAAAGAAAGAGGTTATTTTGATTATAGCCTGCTTTTTGTGTGGATATTTATAATGCTGTTAGGGTATGTTTTATTGTACAGTGCAAGTTCTTATATGGCACTTTCAAATTATGGCAATTCTTTTTACTTCCTGAAAAAACAGATTTTTGCAACAATTGTTGGAACAGTACCGCTTTTATTATGTACATTTATTGATTACAGACTCTGGAAAAATTTTTCTAAGATTGCATATTTTGGTTCTATAATAACTGTATTTCTTGTGTTAAGTCCTATGGGTATAGAAAATCATGGCGCAAGAAGATGGGTGGGAATAGGTCCGTTACAGTTTCAGCCGGCAGAAGTTGTAAAAATAGGTGTTATTATTATGACGGCATATATGCTTTCAAAGTGTGGAACTAATGCATTAAAAAAATTAAGTACGAGCTGGAAGATTTTTGCACCATCATTAATAGGAGCTTTATTTATAGTTCTTATTACATCAAACCTTAGCTCTGCAATTATTATAGTGGGAATAGGAGCTGTAATGCTAATAGTGGCCGGAGCAGATAAAAAGTTTATATTATCACTTATCGGAATTGGTACAATAGGATTATCATTAATATTATTAATTAGTACTGCGTTAGGAAAAAGTTTTAGAATTTCACGAGTTTTAGTTTGGCTTAATCCGGAAGAATATGCAGATTCAGGTGGATATCAGGTTATGCAGGGGCTTTATGCAATAGGTTCGGGTGGTTTATTTGGAAAAGGTCTTGGTAATAGTGTTCAAAAATTAGGCTTTGTACCTGAAGCGGCCAATGATATGATATTTTCTATTGTATGTGAGGAACTAGGAATTTTTGGAACTGTATGTATAATATTTTTATTTATATTTCTTATAAGAAGAATGAGAGTTATTGCAAGCAATGCACCTAACTTATATGGTTCAATGATTGTTGTCGGAGTAATGGCTCAAATTTCCATACAAGTAGTTCTTAATATAGCTGTAGTAACAAACAGTATACCAAATACAGGTGTATCACTGCCGTTTATAAGTTATGGTGGAACGTCTCTGGTATTTTTAATGGCTGAGATGGGATTGGTATTTTCGGTTTCAAGACATGTGAAAAAAATCCGATAGGAGAGCATTGAACTATGAAAAGAAAAGAAAAACGTAGACTAAAAAAGAATATCAAGAAAATACTGATTATAATACCTGTTTTAGTCATTATGGTTTTGATATGCATTTACGGTTTTAAATTAAAATCCATTAGTTACGCTTCTGATTTGCAACAGTATTCTATTGAAGAAGTAAAGTCATATTTAAAGTTGAAGAAAATAGACAATACACTTTGGTTTTGGTTCAAGAGCAAGGTAGGAAAAAGTGATAAGATAGACCTGTTTGAAGAATATTCAGTAAAAATGCAAAGTCCGATGAAAGTAAAAATTATTGCATATGAAAAGAAACTTAAGGGCTATATAAAATTAAATGATATGTACTACTTAGTCGATGAAGATGGCAGAGTTCTAAAAGTATTAAATGAAAAGCCAAAGGACATGCCTAAAATAACAGGTCTTGAAATCAAAAAAATAAAACTTTATAGTGTGTTAGAAACTAATAATGAAAAAAGTGTGACTACATTAGCTAATGTTATAAAATATTTAGAAAATTATAAGTTTGATGTAAAGAAAATAAATATAAATAAAGAATGTGAAATAACTTTATCCATAAAGAATTTAAAGGTTGAATTAGGAAAAGAAAGTAACCTTGAAAAAAAATTAAGTGACTTTAATGATTTGTATAAAAATGCTTCTAAATATAAAGGTACATTAAACATGAAATGGGTTAGCGAAAATGGAAGTTATACATTAAAGAAAGAGCAGGAGACAAACAAAAAAACAGAAAAGTCTAATGAGAATGAAACTAAAAAAAAGAAATAGAAGCTTGTAATATTGGTTTTAATGACTTTTAAGACGAAAAAAATAAAAAAAATCATGAAAAAATCAAAATTAACTGTTGATATTTTTCTGAAAGAATTATATTATAATACTATATGCAAGTATGTAATATTATATCTATACGTGTGTAGATTATTAAATATTAATATGTAAAAAGAAATTAAGAAAGAATATGAGACAAAGGAGGATATACTCTTGTTAGAAATTACTACAAACGAAAGTGAAGCAGTTGCAAAGATTATTGTTGTAGGTGTAGGTGGCGCTGGAAATAATGCCGTT
>CAYWUE010000023.1:0-28223 GCA_964461415.1 uncultured Eubacterium sp. | reverse complement strand
ATAATAGTTGCAATTTCGATTCTCTTTAATTCGCCTCCCTAAAGACTTGCATCAACCTCTCTGTTAATATAATCCCTAGCACAAAGTCCCACTTCAGATAAGTATTCGCACGCTTCACTTATTGTAAGCTGTTTTCCTGCTGCAATTCTTAGCAAATCAAGTACCTTAATTCCTTTAAAACGCACCGGTTGCTGAAATGCAAAGCTAATTCCAAGCTTTGCTCTTTCAGTAATTGACATATCTGTAATATCCTGTCCGTTATACAAAATCTGTCCTGATGTTGGTTTCATTATTCCTACAATAAGCTTTGCCAAAGTAGATTTTCCAGAACCGTTAGGCCCTGTTATTGCCACAAATTTTCCTTCATCTATTTTTAAATTTATTCCATTTATAATATTTTTTGTCTGACTTTTTTCGTCCACAACGCTAAATTTTATGTCTTTTAACTCAAGCATATTCTAAAACTCCTTTTCCATCTTTGCTTGTAATTTTAGCTTTTGCACCCATTATAACCGAAAACTGTGGTCCCTTATGTCCTATGTCACTGTCAAATATTATAGGCACATTCAAATCTCCCAATACAGACATTACGGCATCCTTATAGGGTTGCTCTATCCACGTATTATACATTAATGGACGTCCAAATACAAACCCTGAGACATTTTTAAAATAACCTCTCTCTTTCATCTGCCACAAATGCGTAATTAATACCACATCTTCCATGTTAAAACTTTCCAGCACCCATATTATACCATCTTCTTTATATTTTTCTACAAATTGTTCTGTTCCATCATATTTTGTTCCAATAAGAAAAGAAATAACATCAAGACATCCTCCTATCAATCTGCCACTCATTTCTATTTTTTCTTCGCCTCGTCCATTAACCCAGTTTACTTTTTCGTCACTGTAATAGCCTTCATAACCTGTTTCATATTCATGACGCTTTGATTCAAAATATTCAAAAGATTCCAGTTTTTTTATATTACCTTCCAATACGCCCAAAGCATTTTCTACAGGTTTTTGCCAGTTCATCATACCAAAATCACTTATATGGCATCCATAAACTGCCGCTACATCACACTTTGTAACTATAGGATAAATCAATGTGGTATTATCAGAAAATCCTTGAAACCACTTTGGATTTTTCTTTATTTTTTCAAAATCAACATATTCAAGCATTTCTATTAAATAATCCCCACCTGCAGCCGAAATTATGCAGGAAACCTTATCATTATTTAATAATTCATTAAATTGTTCTCCCCGTTCTTTTCCATTAGAACTGCATCCTCTCCAGTCAGCTTTAAATACATTATCCGAAAATTCTATATTATATCCTCTATTTCCTAACTGTTTCTTCGCATTTTCTATTCTTTTAACCTTTAATTCATTTGTTATGCCATTAGAAGTTGCAGTAACACCTATTGTATCTCCTTTTTTTATAAACTTTGGAATTTGCATTTTATACTACTACAATCCTTTCCTATATACTAATCTGTTGTCCAAGATGTACCGAATAAATTATCATTTCTGACACTTCATTTATCTTTTCATCATCACCTAAAATCTGTTCAATTGCCATTTTATAACATTCAAGCTGCACGTGATATCTGTCAACAAGCTCCTTAATTGTGTCAACTCTATCCGTCTTATAATCAACAATTACATACTTGTCATCTTCCACAAAACACAAGTCAATTATACCTTGTATAATCATTGTCTCATCAGATTTTGTGTTGCTATTTATTTTGTTGGCAGGTATTCCCATAAGAAAGTTCTGCTCTCTGTACAGCTGTTTTCTGCCATAGGCTGCCTTCATTCTCTTAAACAAATCCGACTTAGTAAATTCAATAATATCCGACCTTTTTATCGAATCAGCACTTAGTCTGTCTATCATTCCGCTTTCAACAAAGCCATCTATCATATCCTTTACCGTCTGCTGATTATAAACTTCAAGTTCCATATCAAGCAATTCAAAAATCCTATGATAAGCAGTTCCCCTCATAGCTCCAGTAAGATATTTTTTTTCTATATCTTCTTTTTTTGCGAAAACAGGAATAATTTCAGGCAATTCCTTTTCTTCGTCAAAAAGCATATATCCGTCTAATTCTTCCTCGTAAGCCATACTATGTTTTTTGATTTCTGTTACACTAGCCTTTGAATGTAATGTAATATCTCCCACATAAGGATATTTAAAATCAAAACGCTTTTTCATTTCAGCATATTGATTATTCTCATTTTTCTTTATAGCTTCAAAGTTTATAAGCAATGACTGTTTTGCACATTCATCTGTGATATTGTCAATTTGTTCCTTAACAAAAATCTGTGACAAATCACATTCCTTAACAACAATATTACTGTCTATATCATAGATAGGATTGGTGTTTTTTTTCAAATCCACACCTTCTCTCAAATAATCAAATGCTTTGTTTCGTCCAATGGTTACGCCAATCAGCTCCATAAGACTTTTTGCTCCAATAATATTGTTGTACATTAAATTTTCACTTTTATCATAAATCTGATTACCAAAAGCTGCTATTGTCTTTTCTTTATTTTTCACAAGTCCTGTTATAAAGAGTTTTTCCTTAGCTCTTGTAAGTGCAACATAGAGTATTCTTAACGTCTCTGCCATTTCCTCTTCTTTGTTAATCATTCTGATATACTGTTTTAACAAAGTAGTCTGCTTAGTTTTTAATTTATTATCAATGTAATCTATTCCTACATGACCCATACCATCCTCTACCATCTGGTCTGTATCATTTTTTGTCATTCCATTGGTGTTGCAAACAAAAACTACCGGAAACTGTAAACCTTTACTTTTATGTATGGACATAATCCTTACAATATTGTCATTTTCATTTACTTCTGAGGCTTCACCGTCGTCCTTTGACAAATATTGTATTTTTTCAATGTATCGTAAAAAATTAAATAACCCCTTATAGCTTGTTTCATCATAAGCTACAGCTTTTTCTTTTAATGCCTGAATATTTAAAAGGCGTTTTTTTCCACCTGGCATTGAACGGATATAATAGGAATATCCTGTTTCTTCTAATATTTCATTTATTAGCTGATATACTGTAGTATATGGAACCATTTTTCTAAACTTAGACAATAGATTTAAAAAATCTACAACCTTGTTTTTAAGCTCAACATCATGTCCATTAAAAGAATATTGTTCCACACTTTCATAAAAGTTTTCACATAAGTTTTCTGTTTTTATAATAGCAAGCTGATTAGAATCAAAGTTAAACATAGGAGATGTCATGACAGATGCTAACGGTATATCCTGTCTTGGATTATCAATAATTGACAGCATATTTGTAATAGTCATAACTTCCATTGTCTTATAATAACCGGTTTTTGACTCTGCATATACAGGGATACCATAATTTTCTAACTGTTCTCTGTATATATCACTATTATCTTTCATACTTCTTAGTAAAATTACAATATCTCCATATGTTACAGGTCGCATATTTTGCCCTTTTTCCGTAATTTTCATACCAGATGCAGGATTAGTTATTTCTTGTATTTTTTGTGCTACATATGCAGCCTCTACTTTTTTTTCATCACCTTCTATAATAACAAATTCTGTTGAGTTATCCTGACTTAAGACATCATCATATTCAGCACCCGTTACAAGTCCATTGCCATCCTTATAATCGATGCCTCCTACTTCTTTATGCATTATAAAATCAAAAATAAAGTTTACACTTTCAATAACTTCTCTTCTGCTTCTAAAATTTTTATCTAATACAATTTTTTGATTTTCACTATCCTTATCAAAAGAATAATTATTGTATTTTTCAAGAAAAAGCTTTGGCTCTGCCTTACGGAATCTATATATGCTCTGCTTTACATCACCTACCATAAACATATTATTTATGCCAAATCCCTTTGTGATACTAGACAAAATAACTTCCTGAACAATATTACTATCCTGGTATTCATCAATCATAATTTCTTTAAACTGAGATGCCATGTTTTTAGCAGTTTCTGATGGAACAAAATTGCCATCTTCATCTTCATCATTTAAAATTCTAAGAGCATACAAAGCCTGATCGTTAAAGTCCATTATTCCCTTTTCCGCTTTTTCCTTAGAAAGCTTATCCATAAATTCAAGCGTAAGTTCTGCAAGTTTAGTAATACTTGATTTTGTCTCTTTTATACTTTCTAAAACCTGCTCTAAGCTTAACTGAAACTGTTTTGTTCCAAGCTCCTTTATTTTTTTTGTTATATCTGCTTTTATATTTTTAACCTGTTCTTTTTTGTTATCGTCACAATCTTTTTTTGCTGAAATCTTTGTTGCAGGAACTTCCTGTAAACATTCTCTAAGTTGGCTGTAAGAATTAATTCTCATGGCCAGTTCTAATTTTTCAGCATAAGGATACAAAGCCTTAGAACATGCCGGACCATCTTCACTATCTGATATGGCAATTGCCATATTAATCTGCCTTAACATTCCATCTAACTGTCTTTTTTGCAGCTTTATAAAATCCTGCATCCAGTCAGAATTTTCAAGTTCATCAGGTGTAGAAATGTCATAAACACTAACAACATCCTTAATCCATTTTTTCGGATTTATATGCCCTGACGCCATTTTGTACATTTTTAAAATCAATTCGCCTACACTATCATAAGTTTTTCCTGTTGAATATTTTTCTGCAAGCTTTACAAAATCATCATCGGCTTCTTCGTAATATTTCTCTAACATTTCTTCAATTACATCTGTCTGAAGCATCTCAACTTCATTTTCATCCGCAATTCTAAAATTCGGATCCAAATCAATTTTATCAAAATTGTCTTTTACCACCCTTGAACAAAAACTATCAATCGTAGAAATATTTGCATTATGCAGTAAAGACAGCTGTTTTTGAACGTTTAAGTCATCCGGTTTTTCTTCTTCCATTTTTTCCAGTGCTTCACGAATTCTTTCTTTCATTTCTGAAGCTGCCGCCCTTGTAAAGGTAACCACAAGCAATTGATTAACATCAATCTGATTTGTACTGTCAGTTATCATTTTTATAATTCTCTCAACCAAAACTGCAGTTTTTCCGGAACCTGCCGCGGCAGAAACCAATATATTCCTATTTCTTGCATCTATAACTTCCTGCTGTTTACTCGTCCACTTCATTGCACTTCTCCTCAATATCAGCCAATGTCACCTTTTCCACCTCACGATATCTGTCGCCTAATTTTCTGTCAAAATTACAGATTGAACTATAAGGACAATATGTACAGGCATCTTCTACCGGATTTATTCTGATATCTCCTTTGATGATTTTATCCTGCATATCCATAGCCATATCACAAACATAATTTACAAACTTAGAGTAAGTTTTTGTTTCTACGGCATTACTTCTTGAATCTAAACCTGTCTTTGTAATATTAACAGGAATAATTGCAGAAGAGCCGGTTTTGGTTATGGTATTATAATCCATTGCATTAATGATTTCTTTTTCTTTTGCCACAAGGCCTGACATTCTATACTCTTTAAATCTTTCCTCATTAACAGCCATTCTCTTTAATTCATCATCCGTAATGCCTGAATCCGGATTATTTTCTCTGAAATCATTAATGTACTTTTCAAAATCCGGTCTTGTAATATAAGGATTATGCACATGAAAATATAAGCCGCCTGCAGGATATACATTTTTATCCGGGTTATTATTTTTCTCATAATCTACAGCATCCTTTAAATAAACCATAAGCTGCATCTGAAGTCCAAAAAATGTTTCCGAAACATTAAAAGTCTTATTTCCTGACTTATAGTCAATAACCCTCACAAATATATTGTTGCCTTCTTCATAAGTATCTACCCTGTCAATTCTTCCATGCGCTATTTTAAGCTCATATTCTTTCGGCAAAAACTTACCTGCTTTAATATGTGAAACCAAAACATTAATAGTTTCCGTAGAAATATCCCTTACCTGCTTTCTTATAAACATAGAACTTGCAATATCATTCAATGCATCATTGTCATATTCCTTCATAACATTTTCAATACAAACAGACATGATTTTATCTGCGGTATTGTTATCTAAATCTGCCCATTTTATGTTCTTTTTATTTACAGTATCAAAAAAATCCTTAATTGCATAATGATATAAATTTCCTATGTCAAATGCAGCTATTTCAAATTTCTTTCTCTCACCTAATTTAAGTCCGTTGCTTAAAAACTGTGAATACGCACAAGCTGCATAACACTCTAATCTGGTAATCCCAATATTTTCTCTGTTACCATATAATTTCCTAGCTACGTTTTCATCAAGCACCGGATTTTTGCTCTTATATGTTGCCCCCTTAATCATCAGTTCTACATATTTCCTATCTTTTTCATCATCAATCAGAATATTTAATAATTTTTCTACTTCCTTACTATTCTCGCCCTTGTAAAAACGGTAAATATTCTGTGACAAATAATCGAGAGCCTTGTGTTTTGTAATTATATTTTTAATATCTGTCCTATTTCTGTCTTCATCTTCTATTTTAAGATTTTCAAATAGATTCAACAATGTATTTATAAGATATGATTTTCTCATTGTAGAGCCATCCTGACCTGATTTAGAAAAACTTAAACATATTTTTTCAGTAGGTTTGGCAAAAATAGAATACAGATAAAATTTCTGTTTAAAAACATTATCAGTGGCAGTGGGTGCAAGCCTATAATCACTGCCTTCTAAAAATTCTCTATCACTGTCAGTTATAATTCCGCCTGCCTGTCCTGATTTTGGGATACAACCATCATTAACTCCCATAAAGAAAATAATCTTCTTAGTATCTTTTAATCTTGTTCTTTCAATGTCTCCAACCATAATCGTATCAAGCCCCGGTGGAATAATTCCAACCTTTACGCTCTCGAATCCAGCCTGCAGAATCTGCTTATATTCTTTAAGGCTCATCACCTCTTCACCCATAAGCTCTACAATTCTTTCAAAAAGAGTAATAATTGTGGCATAAACCTGCTCAAACTCTTTTGCCCTGTTAATCTCTCCCTGATTTTCAAACATAATTCTGTAATTATCAATTTTTCTTTGCATATCATTAGAAACAACAAAATCATAGACAGCTTTTGTATATTCTAAGACTGTACAATTATTTTTTTTAATTCTATCTCTTAAAGGACTTATAATATCAACTAGAATTTTTCTTCCTTCATTTATAGTTTCAAGATTTTCCTTTGAAAATCCCTTATAAACTTTAATCCATTCGCTGTTGTAGCTTTTAAATCTTCTTCTACCTGACTGCAAAACATAATTTTCCATCAAATCAGCCACTTCTTTATCTATGGGCAAAAATCCAAGTCTAATCAAATGAAAAACTGTTTCATAAGAAAAGTCTTTTTCGACTACCTCTATTGCAGCTTTGATTCCGTCAATAAAAGGATTAGAAGCTATATTTCTTTTATGGTCAATAAAAGCCGGAATATTATTTTTAGAAAATTCTTCTTCAATATACCTGTAATATCCTTCCATATCTCCTGTAATAACAGCAATATCATTATATCTGTAGCCCTTGTCAATTATAAGTTCAGAAATTCTTCCTGCTACAAAAGCTGCCTCATCTCTTGGATTAGACAGACTATGTATTTCTACCGCATTACAGTTTTCTTTATATTTCTTAATATTTCTTGTCCTAAAAATATTTTTTTCAGCAAAAATTAATTCCTTATTATTTCTGATTCTGTATGGTGCTTCATTCTTCCCTACAACAACCATATCTTCCACTTCAACATTGTTGCTGTCAGTAATATTTAAAATGTTGTTAATTGTGTCCTTGCTTAAATGAAACAGTTCATATTTATTAAAGTTGTTAAGAGTTGCAATCTCATCCTCTGGCAAAGTGATACAGATTTTAACACCACTGCTATGTTTAATCAAGAGTTCAATAACCTGATATTGAATTGGCGTAAATCCTGTAAATCCATCAATGTAAAAATATGTATTCTTTATAAATTCTGAATCGGGTATATGTTTGCAAAAAATTGACAAAACATCCTCGGCTGTAATAACCTTTTCATTAATATAATCATTAAAAGCATTGTTAATAATTTCTACATCCTTAAGCTTATGCTTAAGCAAAGGCTTAGCACTGCAATCCTCCATCATATTTTCAAGTACGTTATTATCAATACCATACTGTTTTAATTCAGAAACAATAGTTTTCATTTTTTCAGCAAAACCAGGCATAGAAGTCTTATTTTTATAAATAGAAAGACTATTCTTACACTGTTCTAACACCTTTCGCATAACCAAAGTCTTTCCTAATTCGTCCATAACCTTGTAACCACTAAATCCTTGTTTTTCAAAAACTGTATATGCAAGTCTTGTCATGCTTGTAACTTCAATATTAAAGCTGCCATAATTTGGATGCATTGTAAGAATCTGCTTTTGTGTTTCCATCGAAAACTGCTCCGGAACCAGTGCAATACAATTTTTATTTCTGTATTCTAATGATTTATCTATCAAATTTTTGTATAAATAATGGGACTTTCCAGCCCCTGCTCTTCCTACAACCATCTGTAATGCCATATTCCTGCCACCTCATAATTAAACTTCTACTGTATTTACACAGCCAACATTCTAACTTCATTTAGTATATCAATTTTTTAAAATTATTTATATATTAATTTTCATATTTTCTTCTCTTTTATAATAAATTTAAATATATAAAATAAAATTAAAAAAGGAGTCTGTATGGCAAAAAGTCCAAAATTTATGGTATTTCATCTAAGGGAGCTAATCTATACCTTAGTCTTCATACTCCTTGGTATAGTCCTTGTTTTATCACTTGTGATTATGTTTTGTAATAAAGAAAATGATACAAAAAAAGAAGACAGCACCGGAGTATATGAACCAGGTATATATACGTCATGCATAACCTTAAATGGTAATCCTATGGATGTAAAGGTAACCTTAGACGATAACCATATCAATTCAATAACTGTAGATAACGTAAGTGATACAATCACAGCTATGTATCCTTTAGTGGAACCTGCATTTAACGACATAGCAAACCAGATAGTAACAAGCCAATCCCTTGAAAATATAAAATTTGATGACAATAGCAAATATACATACACAATCATATACAATGCCATATCTGATACAATAAAAAAGGGACTTAATTAACTTTTCCAAACATTAAAATACATTAGCTGCTAAAAAAATATCTTTTTTAACAAATATATATAGTGAAAATTTAATTACAGAATATTCACGTATGGCACAAAAATTTAATTATATGATATTTGCATATAGCACAAAAATAGGGCCAATGCAGTTATATCTCAAAATAAACATTTTGATATAACAACATCAGTCCTATTTTTAATACTTATAATTATATATAACAATAATTCTTCAACATATTTTAGTTGTAAGACTCTATTTATATAGACTATTACTTTAACAATAATTTTTATATACTTATTTTTAATACAAAACTTTTACCACTTAATCATTAACATTTTCAAGTTGATTCATCCATTCTCTTACGCATGCATCACTCGGCATTCTTAGATCACCTCTTGGAGAAACAGCCACAGTTCCAACCTTCGGTCCATCCGGAAGACAACTTCTCTTGAATTGCTGTGAGAAAAATCTTCTATAAAAAGTCTTTAACCACTTCAAAATAACTTCATCATCATAGACACCTTCAAATGCCTGTTTTGCAAGGAAATAAACCTTAGAAGGTGCAAAACCAAATCTTAATACATAATAAATAAAGAAATCATGAAGTTCATATGGTCCTACCAAATCTTCAGTTTTTTGGGAAATCTTACCATCCTTAGCAGGTAAAAGTTCAGGGCTTACAGGAGTATCCAAAACATCTCTTAAAACATCAGCAAGCACCTTGTCCTTGCATGTGTCTGCATAATATTTAACCAAATGTCTTACAAGAGTCTTTGGCACACCTGCATTAACTCCGTACATCGACATATGATCGCCATTATAAGTAGCCCAACCTAATGCCAACTCAGACATATCTCCTGTCCCAATAACCATGCCATTATATTCATTAGCAAAGTCCATAAGCAAATAAGTTCTATATCTAGCCTGTGCATTTTCGTAAGTAATATCATGCTTATCAAAATTATGACCAATCTGCTCAAAATGTAACTTTACAGCCTCAGAAATATTAACTTCCCTGAAATCGCATCCCAAAGTTTTAATCATTGATACAGCATTAGTATAAGTTCTGTCCGTAGTACCAAATCCCGGCATCGTAACAGCCACAATTCCTTTTCTTTCAAGTCCAAGCAAATCAAACGCTCTTACGGTAACCAAAAGAGCCAGCGTAGAATCCAAACCACCGGAAATACCAACAACTGCGCATTTACAATTAGTATGTTCTAATCTTTTCTTCAGTCCCATAGTCTGAATCATTAAAATTTCTTCGCATCTTTTATCTCTTTCATCATTATCAGTCGGAACAAATGGTGCCTTGTCAATTACTCTTGTTAATGGTGTTTTTTTAGGTTCTAATTCTATTTCCACAACTTCATCATATTCCATTAGCTGTTCAGGCTCAAATGTTGACATTCGCTGTCTTTCTGCAGCAATTCTATCCAAGTCAATATCCGCATAAACCGTTTCATTGTTAAAACGTTTTGCCTCAGCTAGAACTGTTCCGTTCTCTGCAATCATATTATGTGCCGCAAAAACCAAATCTGTTGATGATTCACCCTCACCTGCATCTGCATACACATACGCAGAAACAGTTCTCGCTGACTGACCAGCAACCAGATTTTTTCTATAAGAATCTTTACCAGTAGTTTCATCACTTGCTGAAAGATTTGCAATAACAGTGGCACCAGCTAATGCATGGCTGATACTAGGTGGATTAGGCACCCACAAATCCTCACATATCTCTATCGCAAAAGTAAAATTATTAATATTCTCACACTTAAACAAAACTTTAGTGCCAAAAACGAATTCATCATCAAAATCCCATTCATCATCATATTCAGAATCGTATTCATCTTCATCTTCATTAAGAACAACCGTATAAAAAGATGAACTATTCAAAGGAAGATATTCTCCTTTTTTTGTTTCACCAAGTGAAATATATCTGTTTTCCAAACCCTTACCGGAAGTAAAATGTCTGCCTTCATAGAACTCTGAATAATTTGGAATGTGTGACTTAGGAACCATTCCCTTAATCTCCCCGTTATATACAACAGCAGCCACATTATATAATTTTCCACAATACAAAAATGGCAAGCCAACAATCGCAATCAACTCCATGCCTTTGCTATGTTCTACAATATCTGCCAACTTATCTTTAGCATTATCTATCAATGTACTCTGCCAAAACAAGTCCTCACACGTATATCCTGTAATGCACAATTCCGGAAAAACCACAAACTGTGCTCCATTCTTATAAACCTCATCCATTAATCTACATATTTCCAACGCATTATGACCACAATCCCCAACTTTAATCTTTGGTGTAGCTGCTGCAACCTTTACAAAACCGTTATTCATAAACCTGCCATTCCTTTCCTGATGCTCTTGTTAACCATTGTACCAACTTTACTCCATTATTTCTACTTTTAAATATAATTTTGTCTAAAAAAACGCCTCCCACGCCATGACGCAGGTGGCGTTTTTTATATATAACTAGCGGCTCACAATGAAAGTATTGTAGCCTAAGAGCCTTAGTTTTTGTTCCATGGACACTGCATTATTAAGACTTTTAAATTCTCCAACTCTGACTTTAAACAAATTATCTTCATTTACAATACTAGACGGGAAACCCTGACTTTTCAATTGCATATCCAAATTCTTTGCAAGCTGCCAATTTCTAAAAGCACCAACCTGAACAAAAAAACGCATTTCACCGCTATTTGCAAAAATTCCCCAATCTCCTAATGTATCAATAATGCCATCTGCGATAGCCTGAGCGATTTCTTCCTGCTTAGTGTCAAACAACTCATTGTCCTTAGAAGAATTTATAAAGCCAACTTCAATTAAAACAGCTGGCATTCTAGTACGTTTCAGTACCACTAAGTTAGGTCGTTCAACTACGCCCTTATCAGTAAAACCAAGCGCGACTAGATTTTCATTGATATTTCTGGCAAGCTCTGTTTTTAAGCCTTGATTATTAAAAACAAGAGTTTGAACGCCATCATACGTATCAGGATTAGGAGATGAATTTCTATGGAAAGATACAAACAAATCGCCTCCTGCATCATTAGCAATTGTAGCCTTTTCAAAAGGAGTGTTATAAATATCCGTAGTTCTTGTATATTCTACATCAAAACCTGCATTTTCTAACAGTCTTCCTACTGACATAGCAAGACCCAGGACGTCATCTTTTTCCTGTCTGCCATCAAAAGTTGCTCCCGGGTCTGTTCCCCCATGTCCTGGGTCTAAAATTATTTTATATGCCATAATTACCTACAACAGTGTTTATCATAATAAAATATGCAAAGGTCATCAAAAAAGTACCATTATAGCATAAATAATATTATTTTTTTGTTGTAGTATTATTTTTAGTAGTTGTATCATCACCTGAAAGTATATCTTCTACACCATCTCCGATGTCATCTACGCCTTCTTCAATGTCTTCACCGATATCTCCAATCACACCGTCATTGTCTACTTTTCCTGAATTTCCACCTTGTGTTTCACGTTCAGTTGTTTCCATCTTAGTTGTAGTAGGCAAGGCTGTAGCTGTGGTTGTTTCATTCTCTGTAGTATCATTACCACAGGCAATAAAACATAATGACATCAAAACCATTGTGAATACCAGAAAATAATTTCTAAAAATGTTCATAATAATAATCCTCCAAATTAGTCATAATTTTTATTCGGTATAATCTTATTTTTTGCAGAATTATAATTATTATACATTTTCGTAAATATATTTTTCTTTGTATTTAGGTAAATCCACACTAATATATCAGTTTCATATTATATAATTGATTTTATTTGTTACGTCTGACATTTCAGATTTGTTTATCCTATCACATCTGACATGTTATACATTCCTGCACCTTTTCCTGCCAAATATTTTGCAGCATCAATTGCTCCTTTTGCAAAAATAGCCTTAGAGTAAGCTGTATGTGAAATCTGTATAACTTCGTCTGTTCCTGCGAATATAACATCATGTTCACCTACAATTGTTCCGCCTCTAACTGCAGAAATTCCAATTTCTTTTTCTTTTCTTTTTTCTCTTACGGTGCTTCTGTCATATGTGTAATCATATTCATTATCAAGAACCTGATTCATACAGTCAGCTAATGCTAACGCTGTTCCACTTGGGGCATCTAATTTCTGATTATGATGTTTCTCTACTATCTCTATGTCAAATCCTCTGTTTGCAAGTATATCTGCAGCTTCTCTTAAAAGCTTCATCAATGTATTTATTCCAAGTGACATATTTGCGGATTTTAAAATTGCAACCTTTTTGCTTGCCTGATTTACTTTTTCAATCTGGCAGGCATCAAATCCTGTTGTACATAAGACAACCGGTGTCTCTGTAGTGATTGCATATTCAATCAAACCATCTACTGCCTGCGCAACAGCAAAATCAATAATTACATCTGCTTTTACTGTACAGTTACTGATTTTTGAAAATACAGGATATTTATTAGGAACTTCTGTATAAGCGTCCACTCCGGCTACAATCTGAATATTTTCATCTTTTTCAATCAAGTCAGTTACTACTCTTCCCATATGACCATTGCAACCATGCATTATTACATTAATCATCTTAACCTCCGTAAGTTCTATGGCTATTGCACCAATTTATAAAATTCCGTATTCTTTCATCGCTTTCTTTAACAATTCCTTATGTTCATCTGAACATTCTGTCAAAGGTGCTCTCATTGTTCCTGCATTATAACCTAAAATATTCATTGCTGCCTTTACAGGTATAGGATTTACTTCGCAGAATAACGCATCAATTAAATTAATTGCCTCTAACTGTAATTTCTCAGCCTTTTCAATATCACCATCAAAATATGCCTGACATGTATCATGTACCTGCTTTGGTGCAACATTAGACCATACAGAAATTACACCTTTTCCACCTAATGACAAAAGTGGTACAACCTGGTCATCGTTTCCTGAATAAATGTCAAGACATCCATCAGCTAATGCTGCTAATTTTGCAACCTGTGAAATATTTCCTGATGCTTCTTTTATTGCAACAACATTTTTTACTTCCTTCGCTATCTTTACTGCTGTTTCAGGAAGGATGTTTGTGCCTGTTCTTGATGGTACATTATACATAATGATTGGAATATTAACAGCATCTGAAATGGTCTTATAATATTCATACAACCCACCCTGAGTAGCTTTGTTATAATATGGAGTTACGCAAAGCAAACCATTAGCTCCAACTTCTTCTGCTTTTACTGCAAGGCTAACTGCTTCTCTTGTACAATTTGAGCCTGCACCTGCTACTACAGGTATTCTTCCTGCAACTTTTTCCACACAATATTTTACTGCCTCAATATGCTCTTCATGAGTCATTGTTGATGATTCGCCTGTTGTACCACATACAATAATTGCATCAGTACATCCATTAATCTGGTCTTCAATAATCTTTCCAAATTCTTCAAAATTAATACTTCCATCTTCTTTGAATGGTGTAATAATTGCTACACCTGCACCTGTAAAAATTGACATTTACAAAACCTCCTAGATTATATGTATTTAATTAAATTTTAGTCTGCTATTTTAAGCCATAACCCACCGAATTATTCCCTTTTCAGGGATTAAATTGCGGCCTAAAAATGTCAAAAAGCAAGCTTTTTTCATTTTATTGTTATGACACAAAATAAAGGAGCTTCGAAAAGCTCCTTATAAGTATCATACATATGCTTATAAGTAGCTCCCCATCATTTCTATGGCTCTCCATCAAATGATGACAGTCATACGGCTCTTAACCGTATGCCCAGGATAAATCTTCCGGAAAATTCTCCTTCGGCGCTACATCCTTTCTACTATAATCATATGCCTCCGGGGCATCATATAATATACTAATAAGTGGCGCAACCTCTACTATTATTTAACTAAAGTAATAATAACATTCATATACCTTAGTGTCAACCAGCCTATTTTAATTTTTTTATTTTGTTTTTACCTTACATGTAATCTTAGAGCTCCATGCACAATAATATGTCTTACCGTTCATTTTCTTATATGCTCTCGCTCTAACATAATATTTAATTTTCTTTAATTTTTTCTTCTTAATCTGTTTCTTTTGTTTTTTAGTAAATTTAATTTTTATCGTACCTGAAAGCTTCTTGACAGTCTTTTTCTTTGAACTCTTCATATTCTTCTTAGTACTGTATTGTATCTGATAGCCTGATGCATTTGATACAGCTTTAAGTTTGTACTTGAAAGCTTTCTTTTTAGGTTTTGCCTGATATAAGAATGTATTTAATGATGCCACACATGCTGATTCAGACGTATTTATGCTTGTCGAAGAATTAACACCGTATGTCTTAGCTTTATAACCTGCAGGATTTCCTATCTGAGCATAAATTTTTCCGATAGGAGTAATATTTCCTGTTGCATATTCAAATATACTTGAAGAACTTGCATCGTTACTATTGCTATCAGGACAGAACCATGAATATCTTTCTACGTAGCTTCTCTCATTAAGTCCTTTTAAGACAATCTTCATAAATTCCTGAGCCTTGGCAGAACCTGCTTTATCATTTTTACTAAATCTCCAGAAAGCAAATTCGGTAATCCATATTGGTTTATGATATTTTGCCCAACATTCATCAACAGCATGCAGATATTGGAGAGCTGATTCTGCTCCTGAATAACTCTTCTGATAAGAATGAAGCGCTATAAATGTCATATGAGATTTATCTTCATCATTAAGTTTGTTCCAAAACGGAACCCACCAGTCATTAGACCATGTTGGAAATACTGATAATGCCGGAGAGCCTAATCTCATATTTCCTTTATTGTACCAACATTCAAACCATCTTTCTGCTGTTAAGGATATTGACATATTTGAGCCGCCAACATTATATCCTTCGTTTGGTTCATTATATGTCAGCATATATTTATATCCCTTTGCATTTGACTTTTCAAAAATACTTGTAACACCATTTGGCTTATCTCCCCAAATCATTGGCACGAATTCTACATTGTCAAATTTTGTGTTTTTAAAAGTTCCATTTCCTGACTGACTGTTTCTGATATCTTCAAAAGAATCCTCACCCCAGTTATAATACCAGCCAATATTTAAAGCTGCAGGGTCCACTGCCTGCCCCATATTTTCATCTACACACAAACCTTTTTTTGTAACATAAAATGTTCTTACCGGAGTAGTTACTTTAGTACCATTCTTGAATGTTGCAACAATATATGTAGTATGTCCTGATACACTTGTGGTATAAAATTCACAACTCATCTGTTGTGCACTTGTAGGTGATACAACAGCCTTTGATTGACCATCCACAAAAACCTGATATTTTGCTACATCTGCTAAGGTATTATTCCATTTTATATCAATGTAACCTGCTCCAATAAGGCTGTCCTGTTTAGGACTTGTTATCGCTGTATCCTTCCATGAATCAACAACACTGTCAGCCTTTGTGGTTACATTTCCAAAAACGGTCATCCCGGTAACCATTAATGTTATTGCCAAAATCATTGACAACACTCTTTTAAATCTGCTCATTTTCTTCCTCCCATAATGCAAAAGGGTAAAAAGATATTCACCATTGTATTTACCTTTTTACCCTTTCATTTTGTTACTATGTACTTGTTCTGTCTGGTTCAAACTACGTCATTTATTTTGTGATTTTAACTTTCTTAGCTGTACTCCATGCGCCATAACCTGCGCTGTTGTATGCTCTTACAGATACCTTGTATGTTTTATTTTTCTTTAATTTCTTAAATGTATAAGTAGTCTTTGTTGTTGTTTTCTTTACTGTCTTTTTGCCTAATACAGTTCTAACCTGATATTTTGTAGCACCTGTTACTTTTTTCCATTTTACTGTAATCTTTTTTGTCTTAACATTTTTTGCTGAACTGATTTTTGCTTTAGCAGGCTTTTTAACTACCGGAGTTGTCACTGTGTCAGTCACTGGAGCAATATATGCAATCTGCTTAAGTGAGAAGCTATTAAATTCTAAAGTACCTGTAGCTGACGGTGCTTCTGTTGTTCCTGGTGCAAACATATATTTTGATATTACTGTTGTTGGCATAAGTTTATAAAATGGAAAGTCATTATTTGCTTCATATGAATATGCATAACAGCCAAAAGCAATTGTTATATGTGCTGTACCTGCTGTATATCCTTCAGGAATTGTAAATGTTTCTGAAACTCTCTTTGTACCATTCTTTGGAACAGTTATTGTTTTATTTAACCATACGTTATCATTATCACCATCAATACCACTATTTACAGTAATTGTCACATTCTTTTCAGTAGGATTTCCTCCAGCTTGCATGTTATTGACTAATATAAATGATAACTGCCATGATGTTTTCTGGTTAGCTTTTATTGTAGCCTCTGTTCTAATCTGATTAGGATTATCACACCATCCACCTTTGATGCCCCATGCATCTGTAGGCTGATTCTGTCCTGTCCATAATCTCTGCCATCCTGTACCCCACTGCAAATCAGCTGTAAATCCTCCACGCTCATTTGCTAAAATAGTATTCCCGGTAAGAATTCCTTCATCATTACCCTCATACGATTCAACTATAGGTTCAAATTCCACACCTGACAATGTGATTTTTGCTAAGTCTGCTTTTCCATCTGCTCTTACATTCTTTGGCAATGCTACAGCCATTGAAAATGCCATAGTCGCTGACAATACGCATGCCATAATTTTGTTAAAATTTTTTCTCATTTTTTAATCCTCCTATAAAATTTGAATTTTGTTTTTGCATTGGTTTAAGAAGATAAAATATGTATTTCTAACATAATATATAATATGTTTTTTTGTATTTCTTCACGCCAATACATACTTCGAAAAAACCTTCCCTTTATTTTTTGTAATTTTATCATAACTTTCGTTATAAAGCAACGCGTTTTTGTTCTGTTTTCACAAATAAAAATGCTTTTATTCGTTTTTTGTATCGTTTTTAACGTTATTTTTACTAAAAGTAGCCTTTTTATTATGTTTTTGATGAACTATAATATTCTTTTATTCATTATTTCATCAATATTTTTATTATTAATAAAAATATTTTTATCCTTTCATCTGATATTTATATCCTTTCTACGCCATTTACAATAAAGTGTCGCTTGCTACACTTAAAGTAAAAGAAAAAATGTGCAACGGATTTTTATATATGAATTTCCGCAAAAGTCAGATGAAAAATCTAACAATTTAAGGCCTCTCTCAAAATCCATTGCACACTATAATTAAACTTATTTAAAAATGCTAATCATCAATATATTCAAGTTTGCTCACTGACACTTCATATGCTATATGCTTTTCGCTTTCTTCCTCACTTATCTTTTTCACATATTCACGGCTCTGTACTCTTCCCCATATTTGAATATGTCCTCCCACTTCAAATGTAGACGCATATCTTGCATTTCTTCCCCAGGCAATACAAGGTATGTAATCTGATTTTCCATAAGGTCTGTTAACCGCCACTAGCAAATCAGCAATTTCTCGACCTAAAGGTGTTTTTCGATAAATTGGAGCTTTACATATATAACCATCTAAAAAGATTTGATTTGTCTTTCCAGCTTCAAGATTTTCATCCACTTCCTCCCATTCTCTGACAAAAATTGAAAGAACTAATTTATTTCTTGTTCCCTCATGGCGATTATAAGATCTAAACTGTCCTGATACTTCTACAAGTCTGCCCTGATAATCTTCATTAACATCCACCAGTCTTTCTGAAACCATAAGTGGAATAATATCTGTCAATTCGCTTAATCTGTCAACAGACACATCAACAACATAAAATCCTTCTCCAAAAACTTCATGGCTGAATCTGAACTCAGATACAATCTCTCCTATAATACTTACTCTGTTGTTTTCAATAACTTTGTCAATCATTGTATTTCCCCCTTTACAATACTTTGGTTTATTAGTTTTATCATTTATATTATATGTCAAAACAGTAAAAATATGTAATTTTTCGTTCGACTTATAACGACTTAATGTACATTATTGATTTTAAATAGAACCTAAAATCTCTTATCCGCAAAATTACTTTTAGAAAACAAAATCTGTACCTATATTAAGAAAAGGAGCTGTACTTAGTCACAACTCCTTTAATAATTTTATTATTTACCAAGATTCTTTAATGTAAGACCTGTTTTTGACTTTAGTACGCTATTAACTGCTTTCGAACCCTTGCTGTCCATCTTCTTTAATACCTTCTTGTAGTTAGATGTTTTAACCTTAGCATTAATTACCATCTTTCCACCTTTTTTTGCCTGAAGAACTACAGCGCTGCCTGATCTTTTAATTGTAACATTATAGCCACTCTTCTTAGCTGAAACTTTTCCATTAAATTTCAAATATGCATTAAGATTCTTAATATTAGTTTTTTTATTTGATACAGCCTTAAATTTTGACATTGTTAAGCTATACTTTGTAACCTGTACATCTGTCGCATCACCTGCATCACCATCTTTATCCTTTGCAGGTGTGATAACGATACCGTTAGCATTAGCTACATCAATAATGTCTAATCCCTGTTTCTTAGCAAGATTATATCTGTATGTAACATCTTTTTCGCCTGAATTCTGTCTGTCACCAATTTCTCCACCGATACCAAAAGTAATCTGGTCTGCATTAGAAGCTGCCTTAAATGTAACCTTATGTGTCTTAGTAACACCTGCTGTTAATTTAATCCATGTTGCATAAGCTACTGATTCACCTTTAGAAATCTTAACATATACTAACTTGTCAACGTTTGTAGACTTAATAGAAAAAGAAAGTGTATACTTTGTTCCCTTTTTGATATTAACTTTCTGTGAAACCTGTGCTCCCCAGATACCATTGTAACCAATAGTGTCCATATGTGCTGTCCACGCTTTTGATGTGTTATTTGTTAAACTTCCATCTGCACCTTCAATTAATGCCTTCCCTGCACCATCTACAGCACCAAAATAACTGTTCCAATTTGCAGCAAAACACTGTGTTCCCATTGCAAGTACTAATACAAGGGATAAAGTAGCTGCTACGATTTTTTTTGTCAATCTTCTCATGACTTTTCCTCCTTTAAAATTAAAATCAGCATAGTATATTAATCAACTACGCATCTTAGACAAGATTAACATAATTACGTTCTAAACACCTTTCATTCTGCTATTCTATAACATTTATAGGGGTTCCTGCAACCCATTTTTTTAAATTTTTTGAAACAATTTTAATAAGGCGTTTTCTAGCCTCAAGCGGTGCCCAGGCTACATGTGGTGTGATTATAATATTTTTTGCTGTAAGGAGAATATTATCTTTTTGCATTGGTTCCTTCGAAACCACGTCTACAGCTGCTTTTGCAATAATTCCGTTATTCAATGCCCACGCTAGTGCTTCTTCATCTACTACTCCACCTCTTGATGTGTTTATGAATAAAGCGTCCTTTTTCATTTTCTTAAAAAATCCCTTATCACACATAAGCTTAGAGTCCTTGTTAAGCGGACAATGCATTGTAACAATATCAGAATTAGCCAAAATATCATCAATCGGTGCAAATTCTCTTATTCTAAAATTAGGCTCCTTTTTTTCCTGACCTCTGCTGTATGCCATAACTTTCATGCCAAAAACTCTGGCAATATCTGCTACTTTTCTACCAATAGAGCCATATCCTATAACACCTATTGTCTTACCTTTTAATTCTCTCATATCAAGAAAAGGAGAAAAGGTACTAGCATTAACCCATCCTTCATTTTTTACGAATTCATCATACTTATCCACTGTATTATAATTGTGCAGAATAAGAGCGAATACATGTTGGGCTACCGCATCCGTTGAATAATCACCTGCATTACAAACAGTGATTCCATGACTTCTTGTATAATCTAAGTCAATGTTGTTGTATCCTGTCGCAAACAACCCAATGTATTTAAGATTAGGCGCTTTGCTAAGTGTATCTGCCGTAAGTACTAATTTGTTACATAAAATAACTTCTGCATCTTTAATTCTTTCTTCAATTTCTTCATCATTAGTTGACTGATATATTGTAACATCTCCATATTTATCAAATACCGAAAAATCTATATCGCCATTTAAAGTTAATGTATTAGCATCTAAAATAACTATATTCATGGGGAAATCCTCCTTAATACAAACTGATTTATAAATCATATATTCATACATCCGGTTACTATTTTGTTATTTTTTTAACAATATATATTCATATAAAATCATATGTTCATTACTAATTAAAACATATGATTTCCTTTGATGCCTATTTATAATTATATTTAACAAAAAGCTGCGCTTATGCGCAGCTTTTTTATAACTATGCATTAAACACGTTTTGAATATTCTCCTGTACGTGTATCAATAACAATTGTTTCACCCTGTTCAACGAACAATGGAACGTAAACTGTTGCACCTGTTTCAACAACTGCTGGCTTAGTAGCGTTAGTTGCTGTGTTTCCTTTGAAACCTGGTTCTGTTTCAGTAATCTGAAGTTCTACTGTAATAGGTGGTTCAATAGCAAAAATATCACCCTTGCATGAGCAAATCTTTACTGTTTCATTTTCTTTTACGAACTTAAGTGAATCACCAACCTTATCAGTGCTTACAGCTATCTGATCATATGTTTCACCGTCCATAAAGTAATATAAATCACCATCGTTATATAAATACTGCATATCCTTTCTGTCGATATGTGCATTTTCAAATTTTTCTGTTGGTCTGAATGTTGTTTCTACAACACCACCACTCTTAATATTTTTTAATTTTGTTCTAACGAACGCTGCGCCTTTTCCTGGTTTTACATGCTGGAATTCAACAATCTGACAAATCTTTCCATCATATTCAATAGTAATACCATTCTTAAAATCGCCTGCTGTTACCATAATTCTTCCTCCTAAAAGTTCGTTTGTTACTTAATAACACTAACAACCATTATAAATTATATTGCTATTTATTTCAACTACTTTTTCAGCCTATAATTTCAACTGTATTTTCAGCAATCCTTAGTTATAATCCGGCTATATTTTCATCATTTACATCCATAATTATAATTTATTCCGAAATAATTATTTCATACGGTACATATGTTATTTTCCTATTTTTTCTAATGCTTTTAATATATTATGACAAGTATCTACTCTGTCCCCTCTATCGACGCTGACAGTTATATCCGCAGCCTGTCTATATTTGGGTTCTCTCTGCTCCATAAGCTCAGATATGTGCCTTACACTCATATCATTATTTAAAATAGGTCTGTGAGTGTGATTCTTTACTCTTTCATATATCGTTTCAGGGGTTGCAGTCAACTGAACAATAACGCTTCCTTTTTTAAGAATTTCCACATTCTCCTCACGCAATACAGCCCCTCCACCACAGGAAATTATAATGCCTTTTTCATTTTGTAGTTCTTTTAGTGCTTCTGTCTCTAGATTTCTAAAGTACTCCTCTCCATATTTTTCAAAAATATCTTTAATAGTTTTTCCTTCTTTTTTCACAATATATTGGTCAACGTCCACTTCCTTAAGCCCCATTATCATTGACAATGCACTTGATATGGTAGTTTTTCCCGTTCCCATAAAACCAATCAAAGCTATATTATAATCTATCCTTTTTTGCTTAGTAGTTTTTAATAAATATCTTACTGTTTCACAAGGTAGCTGCCCTGGTGCTGAAGCATTTACACCTGCTGCAAAAGTCAGTGCTGAACCAGTCTTGTTTGTACAAATTCTAGTTACAGCTCCAAGTTCTCCCATAGACATTGTAATTATCGGTGCCTTTAATTCTTTATTAGCTCTTGCCGAGGCATTTATAAGTGCTGTTACATCTTTTTTCTCCTTTGGCATAACTGCAATCTTGCAAATATCCGCTCCAGAATCCTGCATGTTTTTTAAAACATTATAAATATAATTTTCTGTCGGAGTCCTCTCAAAATGATGATTTGAGCCTATTACCTTGGCGCCACTTTTTTTAATTTTTGTAACCAACTCTTTTATGCCCTTATTATTTCTGTTTTCATAAAGTTCTACATCAATCATTGTAACATTGTATTTTTCCGATATTGTTGCAATGAATTGGCACATTTTTACATATTCATTATAAGAGATGTTTTTTTCTCCACCTTCTTTAGCCGTTCTGAAGGTAAAAATAATCGGAATGTCTTTTAGTATTTCATTTAGTTTTGCAAGACATTTTTCATATGCTGCATTAAAACTGTTATTTTCAGAGTCTATATTTTTCTCGCAAGTTTTCTGACACTCGTTCTCTTCCTCGTAAATTTTCTCGCTAACTTCAAAAAAATCCGCTCTCCACTCAACTATATCCGGCTTTATTTGTCTGATAATCTTCGCTTGTTCCTCGATTTTTTTCATATTTCTTCCAGTTATCGGAACACAAATTTTCGCCTCAGCATCATTTAATTTAATGCCTCTACACTCTAAAGTTTTCATTTGTACCTATCCTCCCAAGGCAATTAATCAAAATATTTTTCTTTTATAATATTCGTCGGCATATCTTTTCCTGTCCAAAGTTTAAATGCCTCTGCTCCCTGATAAAGCAACATATATAATCCGTTGAATACGGAACATCCATTATTCTTTGCCATTTTATATAATTTCGTTTCTAGAGGATTGTATATTATATCTGAAACCACAAGCTTAGGTGTCAAAACTGATGAATCTTTTACTATGCAATTATCAACATTAGGTGCCATTCCTATTGGTGTTGCATTTGTCAATATATCACTTGTTAGTATTGATTCTCCCAGAATATCTTCATTGCCTAGTTCTATCAGATTCACCTTGCATTTTGTATTTGCATTAATTTCTGACACCATTTTTTCTGCTTTATTCCAAAAATTATCCTTTATACTGAATATATCAATTTCTTTTGCTCCATCTAATGCAGCCTGAACACAAATTGACGATGCCGCACCACCTGCACCTAGAAGTGTCATTTTTTTGTTCACAATGTCATGTCCATTATCCTGTAGCGAGCGTATGTAACCGATTCCATCTGTATTGTGTCCTACAAACGTTCCATTGTTATTTACTACTGTATTTACAGCTCCTATCATTTTTGCAGCTGGAGACAATTCGTCTACTAACTTGCTCATCAATGTCTTATCTGGCATTGTACAGTTAAAGCCTGCAACATTTATTTTTTTCAATCCCTCATATGCCACCTCAAGATTATTTTCCGCAACATCAAAACATAGATAAACATAATCAAGATTTAACAGCCTAAACGCCTCATTGTGCATCAAAGGTGATTTGCTGTGTGCCACCGGACTTCCAAGCAGCCCTGTAAGTTTCGTATGTCCTGTTATCTCTGTTATGCATCCCATTATGTCTACCTCTTCTTTCATTTCAATCTACCGTTACGCCACCTTTGACCGGCAGCACAAATGGTAATGAAAAATTTATTTTTCAATCTAATTCTTCCTTCTAATTTAACTTTTATCAGAAATGCTGTCAACAAAAAAGTTAGAAAGGGGAAATATCCTAAACAATTATAGCTAAGCAGGTATAGGCATCTGTATCTAACACAGATACCCATAGCTGCTTGGCTTTTTATTTCTTACGCTAAAAAAGGTTCTAAACTTTTTGTCTAGAACCTCTTTATGCTTTTGGATGAGCTTTTGCATATATTTCTCTCACACGTTTATTTCCCGATGTCATATATATCTGTGTTGTCGAAATGTCTGAATGTCCCAACATTTCCTGGACTGCTTTTAAGTCCGCTCCATTTTCAACAAGATGTGCCGCAAATGAATGTCTCAATGTATGCGGAGTTAGTTCCGTATCTATTCCGGCTTTCTTTCCATATGATTTTATTAATTTCCAAAATCCCTGACGACTCATCTGGCCACCTTTACAATTTGGAAACAATACTTCACCATCTACATTTTTTCCTAACAAATACTCTCTTCCACTGGTTATGTATTTTACCAATGCTTTTTTTGCATCCAAGCCAAATGGAATTAGTCGCTCTTTTTTTCTTTCATGGCAAAGCACGTATTCCTGTGTCAGGTTTACATCTTCCATCTTCAATCCAATAAGTTCCGAAACTCTCATACCTGTGGCATAGAGTAATTCGAGCATAGCCTTATCTCTGAGTTCTTTAGGTGTGTTTTTTGATGGCTGTCCTAACAATTCATCCACCTGACATACAGTTAATATTTCTGGTGTCTTTTTTATGATTTTAGGTGCTTTAAGTTCTGTCGACGGGTTAGTTTTCAGATATCCTATATCACTTAAATATCCAAAAAATGCTTTCATTGAAGCTATATTACGTGATATTGTTGTATCTGCTCTTCCACTTTCACTTAAATGCTCTATGTATTTTTTCAAATCATCTTTTGACACTTTCTGTATTTTAACAGGTTCGTCTATTTTTAAATATTCAAAAAGCTTGGTCAAATCTCTTTTGTATGAAATTTCAGTATTGTTTGAAGTATTCTTTTTATTATGCAATTGTAAAATGAATTCTTCAATTATATTCTGCATTTTTCCCTCACTATCTTTCATTTTTAGCATGATAATCCTATTATATAAGGCTTTTTCTCTAAAAGCAAACATATTTTTCCACAAAAAATTCCCGTTTTTTTTCTCTATACAATATGTATCTTATTTTTTGCCATCACAACACTATATCTAGTAAAATTACATTATTTTTATTTTATTTTTTTAAATAAAAAATAAAATATCTGTCAAAAAGCTCCCTGCTATTATCAACATTATGCCTTCTGTCATATTTTTTATAGTTCGTTCCTTTTCAAAAATTTTAAATACTAAAACTATTTTTATAACAATGATTGCTATACTATAAATCACAAAAAATTTTCCTGTTTGCACTGTCATTATGATTGTTCCTGAGAATTTCAGTCCAAGAGCAGCTAATAACATCAAAAATATTTTGTCCTTTGTGCTTAATAATGACAGTAGATAATAGACTATAAAATACTTAAGCAGATAATACAATATAAATATGTATGTTTTTCCAAAGCTTATTATATGAAATTTGTTTATTTGCGAAAACGAAAAATCTACGCCTATCATATTAAACAATATAGTACCTACTATAATGCCAAATAAGAAAGCATAGATTTTTTTGTCATATTCTTTATTTATAATTTTCATAAATCATATCACGTAAAAGAGTCTTACTGTAGAATATTTTTATAATTTATTTTTTATGTCATATTTTTATTTACTTTTTCAAACAATATTTATAATAATATGCCATTATTGCTGCCATAGTTTTTACATCTTTTATTTCATTTGACATTATCATTTCCATAAGTTCTTCTACAGTGTACGCAACAAGTTCAATATCCTCGTCCTCATCGAAATTCTGCTGAGTCTTTTTCAAATCAAAAGCAACATATATATCAATTATTTCTCCTGAATATGCAACTGCCGGAACTATCCTATGTAAAAATTCTAATTTTTCTGATTTGTATCCGGTTTCTTCTTCAAGTTCACGACCTGCGCATTCAATCCCCGGTTCTTCTTTCCTATCTTTTGCACCTGCAGGTATTTCTAAAGAAATTCTTTCAACTACATTTCTCCACTGTTTTACCATAAGAATTTTCCCATCATCCATCACAGGTACGATTGCTGCTGCACCTTTATGATTCAAAAAGTCCCAAACTACATGGTTACCCTTTGAGGTTCGAATTTCATCCTGACAAAATTCTAAAATTTTACCCTTATATACTACTTTTCTACCAACTCTCTCAAAATCACCTATATTACTCATTCCTATTTCTTCTCCTTAATGCTATTGCACTTTTCATAACATGCATCTGTCGCCTTAAAAACAGCTTTTCTAAACCCATTTTTTTCTAGTTCTTCCACACCTGCAATTGTTGTACCTCCTGGGGAGCATACCATATCCTTTAATTCTCCTGGATGCATTCCTGTTTCCTGCATTAATTTTGCTGAACCTAGCACTGCCTGTGCAACAAATTCATATGCCATATTCCGTGGCATACCACATTTTACCGCACCATCGGCCAATGCTTCCATAAACATAAAAACATATGCCGGAGAACTTCCGCTTGCACAAACTACACTGTTAATCAACTTTTCATCTACCTTTTTAGCTTTTCCGACAGATTCAAAAATTTTGTTTATGTCACTTATTTCCTCTTCGGAAAACTCCGCTTCATCATAACAAATTCCTGTCATCCCCTCACCAACCATCGCCGGTGTATTTGGCATAGTTCTTACGATTCTTCCCTGACTGCATTTTTCTTTAAGATTAGCTATTGTTATTCCAGGTGCAAGAGAAATAACCACTTTTTCTTTTGTAATATAAGGATTTATTTCATCAAAAATCATATCAAACATCTGTGGCTTAACCGCTAATATTATATATTTTGCTTTTTTTACAACATCTGTATTCGATAATGCATATTCTATTTCTTCATTTTTTGCAAATTCAATCATTTTTTCTTTAGATGCTCTATGAAAGATAATTTTGGAATTTCCAAAACAATTCTTTATTCCTTTAACCAATGCTCTTCCCATATTTCCCATTCCAATAAATCCTATTGCGTCCATAATATTCCTCCATTCATCTTTGTTCAGGTACCAATAACAACTAGAAATAATTTTTCACACTATTCTTACATCCAAATACAGTATACCTAATATTTAATGTAACAACTTAAAATCTATAATTTTGATTAGGCTTTTTCTTATATATTTTAAAAGTATACCACAATATTTTCATCGATAAAATGATTTTTCATTTTTATTGTTTATTATCTATATTAAGAACAAAAAAACACCTATCATTCTCACAAAAAGATGATAGATGTTTTTGTTAAAGAAACACAGTTGCGGACAATGGTCCACAACTGTGTTATAAACTTGGGTTACCCCCACTCTTGACAAAGAGCCGTTATTTACAATATAGGAGTAATGTAGGAGTAGTGCAGGAGCAGACTCCTTTTTGCTACTTTTTATTACTTCTAGCCAGCTCCATAAACCCTTTATTTATGGCTATTTCTTAGAAATTGCCAGCCTGTGCAGCTTCCTCAACAGAAACTGCTACAGCAACAGTCATACCAACCATCGGGTTGTTTCCTGCACCGATAAGTCCCATCATTTCAACG
>CAYWUE010000022.1:2120-29030 GCA_964461415.1 uncultured Eubacterium sp. | reverse complement strand
GTATGCTAGTTGGGGACAACGGCTACGAACAGCAACGACCAGAAGTAAGCATAGCGAATAAGGCACAAACGGAGTTAAGGGCATGGGCTAAGGAATTGGGGCTAACCCCGGCGGCGCGGCAACGCATGAAGGAAGCCGGAAACGCAACGGATAGCGGCATAGACCCGGAATTAGACGGAATGGTAGCCCATGATTAACAAGGAATTGCTTTTAGCTGCCTGGTTGGAAAAGTTACAAAAGAAATGGGACACAGAAGAATATTATTACGACGTTGAAGAAGCGGAAAAAATATTTAAGTTCGTGTCGAAGTTGACAAATGACAGGGGCGCAAGCCGTAAGTTTGATTTACTAGAATTTCAGTTTGAAATTATAACGGAAATCTTATGCGTAAAGAGAAGAAGCGACGGCAAGCGAAAACACAGGGAAGCACATATAAACATACCGCGAAAAAACGGAAAATCATTTTTAGCGGCAATCATTGTAGTGTATTTGTTCTTCTGTCAACGTCATATCTTCGGCGCGCTTTTTATTTTAACGGCAAATACAACAAAGCAAGCCGGGGAGTTGTACGCTACAGTAGAACACTTCATAAAGACAAACAAGACTTTACGGCGGTACTGCAAAATAACGAGTAGTACAAAGACCATTGTAAGGAAAGATAATGGCAATAAGCTTATGGTGCTTTCTTCGGACGCAGATAACGCGGACAGTTTTAACGATTACGTGGCAGTCCTGGACGAAATACACCAGGCAAAAAATGACGAAATGTACGGAAAGCTTAGAACGGGTCAAGGCGCTTGGGACGAACCGTTAATTATGACAATTACGACGGCTTCCAGCGGAGAAGACCCGGCTAACCCGGAAATGCAGCTTTATACAATGGCAAAAAAGATAGAATCCGGGGAAATGGACGACCCTAGCTTTTATTACAAAATTTACGAAGCAGATAAGGATTGTAATGTAGAAGACGAAACGCAATGGTATAAGTCAAACCCGGCATTAGGAGTATTTAGGAAGCTGGAAGATTTGGCGAACTATGCGAAGCGCATTAGGCTAATGCCACTACAAGAAAATATGTTTAGGCGAATGTTCCTTAATCAGCACGTAGCGCTAGACCATGAAAAAGGCGCTATCAATATGGATTTATGGGACGCTTGCACGAAGAAGGTAGACCCGGAAGAATTAAAAGGCTGGAAGTGCTGGGGCGGGCTGGATTTATCCAGCAAAAACGATATTACGGGCTTCGTGTTGGTGTTTTACGAAGAAACTACAGGGCGTTTTATTGTTGTTCCGTACCTGTATACGCCGAAAGAAACCGTAGCATACAGACAGCATAAGGACAATAACCCTTACGAATACTGGATAAAGAAAGGCGATTTAATAGCGCTTGACGGAAAGTATATTAACTTCGACAGATTCTTAGACCATGCTACAGAACTGGACGAAGCATACAGAATAGAACAAATAGGCTTCGACCAATGGGGAAGCCAAACAATTATTAACAGACTGGAAGAACGCTGGGACGTTATACCGCTGGGACAGGGTACTAAGACCATGACACAGGTTATTAACGATTTTGAGAATCTGTTAGTAGATGAACGAATTATTATAGCTGAAAATGAGTGTTTTAGATTCATGGCGAAGAACTGTATAGCGGTTTATGACGAAATGCTAGGCGTGAAATACAGCAAGAAGAAATCAAAGTTTAAGATAGACGGTATTATTGCTATGCTTATGGGCTTGCTGCTGTGTATCGAAGAAAACGGAATAGAACATTATAACCCGGTTGAATACCTGGACGACCTGTAAGGAAGGTAAGAAATGCTTAAGAAAATAAAGAAAATTAAGAATTTACGGCTAATAGTCGCGGACACAATGTTAATAGCCGCCCTGGTTATTGCGTTTGCTGTCACATACGACATTAACAGACACGCGGGCTTATATCTGTTAAGCGCGGAATTGTTAACAGCGGCAGTTTTGCTGGTTAGGAGTGATAAGAAGTAATGTTTTTAGACTTTTTGGAAAAAAGGGAAGAAACCATAGGCACAGCAGAGTTAACAGACGAAGAAAAGTTATTTTTAAAGGTGTTTGGGATTGAAGAAAATCAACCCGTAGCAGCTATGCGGGAAATTACATACTTTACTTGTATTAAGAAGATAGCGGAAGCAGTAGCGAAAACACCGCTTTACCTGGTACAAGATACGGAAAGCGGTATAAGAAGGGCGACAGAAGACCCGTTAAACGAGTTGTTGAGCCTTAGACCTAATCCGTATATGACGGCTGTAGATTTTTGGAAGGCAATCGAAGCAACCCGGCAACATGACGGCATAAGTGCAGCAGTTAAGCAGTACGGAAAGAAAGGGGAAATACTAGCGTTATACCCTTGCACAATCGAAGGAATGACGATAGACGACGCAGGTTTACTTAAATCGAAACTTAAAAACAAGGTTTTAATAGAATACCGGGTAACGGGCAGCAGTACAACGGATTACGGCTTTTATGAAGATTTGCTTATATTTAAAGGATTCACAATGGACGGAATCAACACGAAGCCAGTACGGGAACTTGTGAAAAGCACGATAGAAGGGCAAATAAAAGCGCAGAATTATTTAAATAACCTGTACGACAACGGGTTGACAAACAAAATGGTAGTACAGCTTACGTCTGATATTAAGGACGAAAAGGAACTAGGGAAGATACAAGCGAAATTCGGGCGACTTTACAGCAAAGGGAAACGTATTTTTACAGTCCCGGCGGGATTCAGCGTACAGCCTGTTAATTTGTCCCTGGCAGACGCGCAGTACGAACAGATTAGAAGAATGTCAATAAGTCAGATTGCGGCATTGTTCGGGGTTAAAATGCACCAGCTAAACGACCTTAAAGACACGAATAACAATTCGTTAGAGCAGCAGCAGTTAAACTTTTTGGTAGATACGCTATTGATTTTATACGAATCAATAGAACAGGAAGTAACATGGAGCGCATTAACCAAAGAAAAAAGAACAGAAGGCTACAAAGCCCGGTTCAATACTAACGTAATTCTAAGGACAGACGCTAAGACCCAGCAAGAAATATTGTGCGGCTATACGGCTGCTGGTATTTACAAGCCGAACGAATCACGATTAGAACTACAGCGCGAAAAAGTGCCGGAAGGCGACGAACTGATAGTAAACGCCGGAGTTTTGAAGTTAAAGGATATAGGGAAAAACACAGAAGGGAGCGCGAACAATGCCACAGAATGAAAAAGCGGAAGGACGAAGCCCGGAAATTCGTAATTATTGCGCAAAATGCCAGGGAATCGCCTTAGAAGTACGAACGGCAGCAGAAGGCGAAAGTAATACTATAGGCGGTTACGCCGTTAAGTATAACACGCCTGTACTGATTGTAGACCGCTGGGGCGACAAGTACTTAGAGGAAATAGCGGCGGGTTGTTTTGATGAAAGCTTAAGCAGATGTAAAGAAGCGGGAAACGAAATTAAAGCATTATGGAATCACGACGCAAGCAGACCGTTAGGTAGTACAAAGACTGATACTTTACGTTTTAATACAACAGATACTACGGGGCTGGCGTATGATATTGATTTACCTAACAACACCTGGGGAAATGACGTAAAGGAAAGCGTAAAACGTGGCGACGTGGACGGTAGCAGCTTCGGCTTTATCTGCCAGGAAGATAGATGGAGTAAGGTAGAGTACGAAGGCGAACAGATTTACAAAAGAAGCGTAGTAAAAGCGGAATTACTGGAAGTTAGCCCTTGTACCTTCCCGGCTTATGACAGTTCGGAAATTAGCTGTAGAAGCTTTGAGAAGGTAAAGGAAGAAGCAAAAGAAGAAATCAGATTAGAGAAATTAAAAACAGAAGCCCGGCTTATGCAGCTTAGGGAAGAAAACGAAAAGGAGTTTTAAGAAATGACAGTACAGGAAATTAGAGAGTTAATCGGAAAGAAGACAGAGGAAATTAACAGTTACTTGGAAAGTCGCGACGCAGACAAGGCAGAAGCGGCATTAGCGGAAAAGAAAAAATTACAGAAGCTTTTAGCGGTAAGAGAAGCCGAAGACGAAGAAGAAGCCCAGGAGTTGAGAGGGCAGCAGCGCAAGAAAGAAGAAAAGCGCACTGTAGCGGTTACCAACGAGTTAAGAGCAGCCGTTAAATATGCCATTAAGGGCGCTGGTTCACTCACAGAAGAAGAAAGGGCAGCAGTAACCATTGATAACAACGCTGCTATTTTGCCGGAGCAGTTCGTTAACGACATTCAGGTATTACGCGAAGGATTCCCTAGCCTTAAAGAACATTGCCATATTGTACGTGCGACTTCTAATCATGGGAAAATGCCTTTTGCAAAGATTGGCGGCAAGAAGCTTACAAAGTATAAGTCCGGCACGAAATTAACCGGGGAAGCAGCTAACACAGAAGATATTACTTACAATATCGAAAACTACGGCGCTTTAGTACCTATCGCAAATGATTTACAGGAAGACGAAGCCGTAAATATCGTACAGGACGTTATTAAGCCGGATTTTGCGGAAGCTGGCGTTAATAGTGAAAACGACGAAATCTTACAGATTGTAGAAGACAACGCCGTAGATAAGTCTACAGGTGTGACAGATTGGCGCGGAGTTAAAAAGGTAATTGACGGCGTGTTGCCTACACTTCGTGCAAAGACTGTTGTTATTACAAACCTTACAGGCTATGTATACTTACAGTCCCAGGAAGATAAGAACGGAAGAAACTTGGATTTAGTAAAGACTGTAAACGGTAAAGATTACTTCCAGAACAGACAGCTTATTACATTGAGTGACGAAGCGATTACGGCAAGCGATACAGGAAAAGTAGTATTTTACGTGGTTAATCTGTACGCCCTGGTTAAGTTTTTTGAAAGAAAAGGCTACACCGTTTCTACAGATAAATCCGTTTTCTTTGAATCCGACGAACTGGCACTTAAGGTACAGGAACGCTTTGACTGTGAGAAATTGGACGATAGGGCAGACTTCAAGGTAGAATTTACCCCGGCTGCCTAATGAGTTCCCGGAAGGGGTGGAATAATGGCAGATGAAGTACTTACACTTGAACAGGCAAAAAGTTATTTACGGGTAAGCTATGATGAAGACGACGAAGAAATAAAAGGGTTGATTTTGACGGCGGAAGCTTATATAGACAGTTGCGTAGGAACTGCCTATAAAGACCCGGCAAATTATGAAAGTACCGAAGAATATGAAAAAGGGCGGAGAATCGCCGCCCTTCTTCAAAAAAAGATTGTTAGTGATATGTATGAAGTACGCGCTACAACAATCAGCAGCAACACAAAGACGGATAATATCACAAAGACCATATTAGACAAGCTGGCGAATGTGGGGGCGTGATTATGTATTTAATGATTCAGAAGCGGGAAAAGACCGTAGAAAAAGGAAGACCTATAGAAATATGGGAAGATTACTTTAAGTGCTGGTGCGAAGTGAAAAGCTTGTACGGAAAGGAATTGTATAGCGCCCTGGAAGCAAAGCTAGAAAATGTAGTGAATTTTGAAACGCGATTTTGTGGCAAACTGGAAGCCCTTAATACGAAGGAATACCGGGTCAAATGGGGCGAAAGAGTATTTAATGTTATAGCGGTGGACTATGGCAAATATAACCGTAGAAAAGTAGTGATAAAGGCACAGGAAGTAGTATGAGTTTTAATATTACAATGGAATTTTTAGGGCTAAACGAAATGCAGCGGGAAATAGAAAAACTTTCTACAGAATCAGAACTAAAGGACTTGAATAAGAAAATTGTTAAAAGAGCCGGGGAAATTGGCTTACAGGTGGCAGAAGGGAAGATACGAAAGAAGGCATATAGTAGCGACCCTATGAAGTCCGGCAGAAAAGGCAGCAGAACCGGGCAACACGCAGCGGATAACGTACCAAAGAAAGGCGCGACACAAAGCGGCAATTACGGCGAAGTGATAGGCTGGGACAGGGGCGATACTTCCCCATTTTTTTACATGAAGTTCCACGAATGGGGTACGACAATGCACAAACCGAAGGGCTTTATGCTTGAATCAGCAAGACCAACATACGAAGCACTTAAAGAAATTGCAGAAGAAGAATACGAAAAGGTTTTAAAGGAAAAGTTAGGGGGTTAGATATGGCAGTTCTAAGCGAAGAAGAATTACAACAGCTTAAGAAGGTTATAAAATCCTATCCTAATAACGACGACCTGGATTTAACGGCTTTTATTGCGGAAGTAATCGGGATAACCGGGGTACATACGGAAGAAGGCTGGTACAACCAGGATATAAACGATACACATATAACCTTTTATTTTATGAGCGACGAAGAAATAGATTTTAGCGAAGATACCAACGAAAACGAAGAATATTACATACAGGTAGATATATGGAGTAAAGAAGACTGTTTTAAGTTGAAAAAGAAGGTTAAAAAGCTGCTTAAGAAGGCTGGGTTTACCTATTTTACAGGTAACGACCAATACGAAGCAGATACCGGGATTTATCATAAAGCAGCACGTTTTTACTTCGTTATGAATGTGGAAGGAGTTAATTAAAAATGACTGTAAAAGAAAACAAAGAAACAATAACTAGAAGTCGTTTAGTAGGCTTAAAAGACATTTGCGTAGCAGAAGTCACAACCAACGACGAAAGCGTATACGCGGCAGATACCCCGGTAAGACTGGCTAAGGCAATTTCAGCAACAGTAAAAGATACTTTTAGCGTGGAATACACATACAGCGACGACGAAGTAGAAGATACCGTAGAAACTTACGAAAAAACAGAAATCGAAATCGAGGTTAACAGATTAGCACCGGGCGATTACGCGTTATTATTCGATACGCTTTATAAATACGGCTTCCTGGTAAAAGCGGAAGGCGACAAGGCAAAGGAAGTAGCGTTAGGCTTCCGCGCAAAACAGGGTAACGGAAAGTATGAATTTTGCTGGTACTATTGCGGCAAGGCAGAACACCCGGACGTTACATACGAAACTGTTAAGGATAAAAAGACCGCACAGACCCTTAAAATTACCTTTACGTTCTATGCGAGAAAGAAGGAAGATATTATTGAGGGCGAGCGCAAGAAACTTTACGCACTTATTGTAGATGAAAGTAACTTAATGGAAGAACATAAAACAGCAAAAGAAGCTATTGCGGAATGGTTTAGCGAGGTACAGGAGTATATACCGGTTACGCCGGAATAAATATACGAACAATAGAAAAATCAATAGGGTGTCAGAATATGACACCCTACAAGAAAGGGCGATAATATGAAAATTAGCTTAAACGAAAAAGAGTACGAAAGCGGAAAAATCACAAGAGAAAAATATAAAAAGTTTGCGGAAGTATTTGAAAAGTTGTTAGGCAAGGAAAAAGACGCGCAGACGTTTAGCGACGAAGATTTAGACGAAATGGTAGAAGCTATTGTAGTTGTTTACGACAATCAGTTTACTTTTGAAGAAGCAAACGAAGCACTGGACGAAATCAGTAGCATTTTACTTAATTTTTCGCTTATCAATGCGGAAATTTTAAATAAAACAAACTTACAGGCACAGGAAGTAGCGAAAACAAAAAAGATTAGTACTATTGTTATCGCTGACAGAGAATATGAAAGCGGAAAAATCGGAAGAAAGAAATACGGGGCGTTTAGAAGGGTGTATAACGAACTGATACAGCCGGACAAACAGACTTACACAGACGAAGAATTAGACAAAATGGTAAGCGCTATCGTTGAAATATACGACAATCAGTTTACTTTTGAGGAAGCAAACGCGGAGTTAGAAGACGTAGCACAGATTATTTTTAACTTTGCGCTTATCAATGCAAACATCATTAAGCGAATGGCAGACCAGGCGGAAGACGCAAAAAAAAATTTGAGTTCACGCGCTTAATTGATAATTGTATCAAATGCAGCGGCGGGCTTAAGCGTTTTTATAGTATCACTACATATGCCTACAGAAGATACATTAAGCTTATGGAATTGATAAGCAACACCAATGAAGAAAACGACTTATTATATCTGTATTCTGCCGTTATCAGAGTAGTGTTTAATGACAGGATAGAGGAAGAAGAAATAGAACAACTGGACGTAGTAGAAATTGTTAATACATTCAAGGCGATAACAGAAATTATAGACGCTTCCGTAAATGAGAAGATACGGGCAATAAGCGAAATGTTAAGCGGCAGTCCCCAGGTAGAAGCCCAGGGCAGCGCCTTTGATGAATACGACAGGGAAAACGGCTATATAGAAGAACAGACCCAGGAAGAAGTATGGGAATCGTATAGAAATGCCCTGGATAATATTTTACAGATATGTATTAAGAATATGCGAAACAGTTATAAAGATTGTTTGGAATCGGATTTAAGCGACCTTTTAGACTACGTTGTATTTCAAGTCGAGTATGACAGAGAAACGCAAGCGAAGGAGTAACTTAATAAATGGCTGGTGCAAGTCTACGAGTTGGGGCGAATACAAGTGAGTTTACCAGTCAAATGAAGTCAATGCTTACGCAGATGAAGCTTGTAACCAGCGAATACAAAGTAGAAGCGGCACAGGCTAAGGCGTTAGGCAGTCAGACAGATTTACTTAGCGCTAAGAAGAAGGAGTTAACAGCCAAAATACAGCTACAGACCGAAGCTATTAAGTTACAAGAAGGGAACTTAGCAGCACAGAAGCAGAAGCTTACAGAATTACAGGAAGCAGAGCAGAAGCTAAAAGAGAAGGTAGCAGAACTTACTACGGCTTATGAAGACAGCGTTAAGGCGACAGGTAAAGACAGCGAAGAAAGCAAAAAACTAAAGGCACAGCTAGACGAAACGAAAGAAGCACACGCTAAGGCAGAAAATGCAGTTAAGAAACAGGAAGACGCGATAGCGAAGAACACGATTAAGGTTAACGAATCGCGGGCAGCCTTAGCAGACCAACAAACAGAATTAAAAGAAACGGAAGATAAATTAGAAAGCGCCGGGAATGAGTTTGAGAACTTCGGGGAAACGGTAAAAGACGCTGGAAAAAGCATGGACGACACCGGGGAAAAGGCGGTAAGTCTAGGCGATATTATCAAAGGAAATATTGTAGCTTCCGCAATTACGGGCGGCGTTAAGCTGCTGGCAGACGCTTTTAAAGAACTGGCTACGAATATGTTTAGCCTGGCGAATGATTCACAAACAGCCCTTAATACCTTATCGACACAGACCGGGGCGACGGCGGAAGAATTGGAAGAAATGCAGTCCATAATGGACGACATTTATAACAATAATTTTGGCGAAGATATGGACGACGTAGCGCGGGCTATGGCGACTGTAAAGCAGCAGACCGGGGCAACAGGTAAAGAGTTACAGAATTTGACGGAAGAAGCGTTACTTATGCGCGATACGTTCGATATGGACGTAAACGAAAGCGTAAGGACGGCTAATATGTTAATGACGACGTTCGGGCTTACGGGCGAACAGGCTTACAGTATGATAGCCCAGGGCGCACAAAACGGACTTGATAAGAACGGCGATTTATTAGATACGATAAACGAATATTCCGTACACTTCGACCAGCTAGGACTAAGTGCGGAAGATATGTTTAATATGCTGGTAAATGGCGCGGAAAGCGGCACTTTCAGCGTAGACAAGTTAGGCGACGCAGTAAAAGAATTTGGTATAAGGGTAAAAGACGGTACAGCAGACGACGCTTTTAAAGAATTGGGCTTAAGTGTAGACGAAACTACGGCGGCGTTCGGCGAAGGCGGCGAAGCAGCTAAAGCGGCTATGCAGAAGGTAACAAGTGCATTGTTTGCAGTCGAAGACCCGATTAAGCAGAATCAATTAGGCGTTGCTATGTTCGGTACAATGTGGGAAGACCTGGGCGCAGACGGAGTAAAAGCGCTTACCGACCTTAGCGGCGAAGTAAATAGTACAACAGAAGCACTTGATAAGATAAACCAGCAGAAATATAACGACCTGGAAAGTACTTTAGAAGGGCTGAAAAGAAGCGTACAGACAAAATTAAAAGAACCATTCAGCCAGGCAACCGAAGGAATACAGACGAATTTAGCAGACCTGGCAAACGAAATAAGTAACGGCGGAATGGGCGACGCGATAGACAGGATAGCGGAAGGCTTCGGAAACCTGGTAACAAAGGCAACAGAGGTAGTAACGGCGGCACTTCCGAAGGTTTTAGACGGGCTGGCGTGGATTGCAGATAACGGCGAAACGATAGTAAGCATATTAGCCGGAATCGGTACGGGCTTTGCAGCCTTTAAAGTTGCGACGCTGATAAATAAAGTTACTACAGCTATGAAAGGCTTTAAAATTGCAACGGCGGCAGCCGAAGTAAAACAGAAGTTAATGAATATTACAATGGCTGCAAATCCGGCTATACTTGTTGCTACACTTGTCGCAACGCTTGTAGCTGCCATTGTAGGATTTATAGCCACAAATGAAAAAGCTAGGGCGGTAGTTGCGAATGTATGGGAAGCGGTAAAGAGTGCTATAGGTACGGTAGTAGAAGGAATCGTAACATTTTTTACGGAAACTATACCGAACGCCTTTAACCAGGTTATCGACTTCGTAAAAGGAAATTGGCAAGGACTTTTATTACTTCTTGTAAATCCGTTCGCGGGAGCGTTTAAGCTTCTGTATGATAATTGCGAAGGCTTTAGAAATATCATTAACAACCTGGTAGAACAGATAAAGACCGCGTTTAATGGCGTAGTGACTTTCTTAAAGGAATTGCCTAGTAAGATATGGAACGCGATTATAAGTACAGTAGACGCTATCAGAGCATGGGCGCTTGACTTGAAGACGGCAGCAGTCGAAGGAATTACAGAACTTGTAACGAATGTAGTAACCTTCTTTTCTGAATTGCCTAACAAAATCGCATACGTGATAGGCTTTTGTATCGGACACGTTATAAAGTTTGGTATAGATTTATACACATGGGCTACTACTAAAATCCCGGAATTTGTTAACAGTATCGTTACATTCATGCAGCAGTTACCGGGGAAAATTTGGAACGCAATAGTAAGCGCAGTACAGAAAGTAGCAACCTGGGGCGAAAATATGAAGACCCAGGCAGTAACAAAGGTAACACAGCTTATTACGAATGTTGTTAACTTCATGCAGCAGTTACCGGGTAAAATTTGGAACGCGATAGTAGACGCGGTTACAAAAGTAGCAACTTGGGGCGAAAACATGAGGAGCAAAGCGGTAACGGCAGTTACAAGCCTTATTAACCAGGTGTTTTCTACATTATCGCAAATGCCGGGTAAAGTTTGGAACGCAATAGTAGGGGCGGTGCAACAAGTAGTAAGCTGGGGAACACAGTTAGCAGCAAAAGGAACGGCAGCGGCAACAGGCTTATTTAACGCAGTTGTGAACGGCGTAAGCAGTTTGCCTAGTAAAATGGCGGAAATTGGTAGTAATATCGTTTCGGGAATATGGAACGGCATAAGTAGCGGCTGGGACTGGCTGAAAAATAAAGTAAGCGACTTGGCAAGCAGCTTATTACAGGGTGCAAAAGACGCTTTAGGTATTCATTCCCCGTCAAGGCTGTTTAGGGATTTAGTAGGTAAGATGATACCGCAAGGTATCGGCGTAGGTATTACGGCAGAAATGCCGACACTACAGAAGGACTTAACGAACGAATTACAGGGCATGACTACTAAAGTATCGGCAGAAGTAAACCCGGTAGCAGCAGTTAAGAAAACGGCTAAGATTACGGCGATTGACGGCGAAGTAAATACAAAGAAAGTAACGAAGGATAAAGATATAACGGTTATTGTGTATACGACGAATACGACAACCTTAGATAAAAAGGTAATTGCTAAGGAAGTTAAGAAGGAAGTTGTAAAGGGAATTACGAAAGACCAAAACGACAAGGATAAGACGAAGGGGGCGGCATAATGCGGGCTACATTCCATATTTTCTATAATGGCGAATCCAGCAAGGACGTAGGGTTAAGCGTAGTTAGCCGCCCTACGATTCCTGTACCGAAGCGTGAACATGAAACAATTAAGATTGAAGGACGCGACGGGGAATTACACAGGGATAAAGGCACTTACGAAGATATAGAAATAAAGATTAGCTTTAATTTTGTATCGAAGAACCCGGACGTATGGGCGCAAGATTTAAGGAAGGTTAAGAAGTGGCTGCATAGCGGAAATGATGAAAGACTGATATTAAGCGACGACCCGGAGTATTACTATAGGGTAAAACAGGCGGTAATGAGTGAAAGCGAACGCAAGGCAAGGCGTGTAGGTACTTTTGAAATATCTTTTATTTGCGAAGCTTATATGTATCGGATAGACGGACAGGACGAAAAGGAAATAGGCGATTATTTATACAATCCCTACATGAAGGCACAGCCAGTATATAAGATATACGGCAGCGGGACAATAACCCTAGAAGTAAACGGAAACCAGGTAACGGCAGAAGTGGACGGGCAGTTAAACATAGATACAAAGTTAGGTATCTGTTATAACGCGGCGAATGAGATAAGCAACGCTTCACTTACCGGGGACTACGAAGGGCTTTACTTAGAAGAAGGGGACAATACCTTTAATTTTACAGAGGGCTTTAACGTGGTGTTAGTCCCTAACTGGCGGGAATTATGATTGAAGTATATGTAAGCACCAATACGAATTACCAAAAGAACGGCGATATAACACTTACGCCCTTAAGTTGTTATTTTGAAATGGGGTTAGACGGAATCAGTCAAATAGAACTAACCCACGAATACGACGACCTGGGGCGCTGGGAATACCTGGTAAATGATAATGTAATAGCAGCACCTACGCCGTATTCGGATAAACAGTTATTCAGAATCTACAAAAGAGAAAAAAGCGACGACGAAGTAACAGTATATGCAAGACATATATTTTACGACAACTTAGGTAGTTACTTAATAGATGTACGCCCGACGAATAAGAACGGGCAACAGGCACTTGATATTATATTTAGCGGGACAAAGTTTACAGCCCACAGCGATATAACGACGGTAAACACTTCTTACTATGTACGGAAGAACATTGTAGAAGCAATCGCCGGGGACGACGAAAACAGCTTTATTAACCGCTGGGGCGGGGAAAGGCTATACGATAATTACGACGTATATATTATGCGTCAGATTGGAAGCAATAAAGGCGTTCGGGCGGAGTTCGGACACAACCTGGAAGCAATCGAAGAAAGCGTAGACGACGAAAACGTAGTAACGCGAATTATCCCGGTAGCATATAACGGCTACACGCTGGAAGATAGCGAACCCTGGGTAGACAGCCCGAAAATAGGGGACTACGCAGAAGTAAAAGGCGCAGTAATTGAATTTTCGGAAATCAAATTACAAGAGGATTGCAGCGAAGGCGAAACAGGCTACGCAAACCTAACGGAGTTAAGGGCAGCGCTTGTAAAAGCTTGCAAAGATGAATACGCAAAGGGAATAGACGAACCGACGGTAAACTATACCGTAAATATGGTAGAGCTTGCAAACACAGTAGAATATAAGGACTACAAACAACTGGAAAAGGTAGAAGTAGGCGATACGATTTACTGTAGGCACAAGGTTATAAAGATTGAAGTTAAAGCCCGGTGTATTCGTATTAAGTGGAATTGCATAACGAAAGAGAATGAAGAAGTAGAGTTAGGAAACTTCTTAGAAAATTACTTTGATAAGACAAGCAGTAATATACAGCGGGCTACAGCTTCGGTAGAAGGGGCAAATAGCCAGGCATTAGCAGCAAAGGAAGTAGCCCAGGAAGCGGCGAATGAATCAGCGACGGCAGCAGCAGAAGCAAAAGCAGCCCAGGAAAAAGCAGAAGCAGCAGCCGGGACGGCAACGACCAAAGCAAACGAAGCAAAGGAAGCAGCCGAAAGCGCAGCTAACCAGGTGGCGTTAGCGTCAGCCCAGGCGAAGGAAGCAAGCAACCAGGCGGGCGTAGCCCAGGTGGCAGCGGAAGCAGCAGACCGGGAAAAAACAGCAGCCGGGCAATATGCAGCCCAGGCAGCCAGTAAAGCAGAAGAAGCCCAGGCAGCGGCACAGACGGCAACTAGCCAGGCACAAGCCGCAACAGAACAGGCTAAGGCAGCTTCTTTACAGGCACAGGCAGCGGCGAAAGCACAAACGGCAGCCGAAGCCGCCCAGGGCAAGGCAGAAATCGCCCAGGCGGCAGCAGAAGCGGCAAGGGTAGCAGCAGTAACAGCCCAGGGCAAAGCAGAAGAAGCCCAGGCAGCAGCAGAAACGGCTAAGAAGGAAGCAGAAGTAGCCCAGGCAGCGGCGGAAGCAGCAAAGCAAACGGCGGAAAAAGCAGCCGGGACAGCAACGACCAAAGCGGAAGAAGCAGAAGCGGCAAGGGTAGCAGCAGTAACAGCCAGGACAAAGGCAGAAGCAGCACAAACGGCAGCAGAGAACGCCCAGGCGGCAGCAGAAGCAGCAAAAGCGGCAGCAGTAACCGCCCAGGGCAAAGCGGAAACCGCCCGGGCGGCGGCAGAAGCAGCAAAGACAGCAGCAGTAACAGCCCAGGAAAAAGCAGAAGCAGCAGCCGGGACGGCAACGACCAAAGCAAGCGAAGCAAAGGAAGCAGCCGAAAGCGCAGTAGCCAGCAACGAAAGCGCACAACACTATTACGAATTGACTAAGGAACTGTACGACAACGCAAGTATACAGGCGGGACAGAGTAGCGAAGCCTGGTTAGACTTGTCTTATATAAATAATTGCTATTTGAGTGAGTAAGGACGGTGCAAAGTGGTAGTAGGTAGATTAGTATTTGACTTCGCCCGTCACAGCGTAGAAAAGACTATAAGGGTTAAACAGTTTGACAGCGAAACGCGCAACCTGTTAGTAGTGCTGCTGAATGACGGCGAACCTTACGAAATGCCCGAAGGGGCAATAGTAAGAATTGAGTGTAGAAAGTCGGACGGGGAAGAAATCTTAAACGACTGTACTTATGTTGAAAATTTGGTAACGGCAGAAATTACCGAACAAATGACGGCAGCCGCCGGATATGCTGAATGTGCTATAAGTGTGTACGAAAAGGAAAGCTATATAGCTTCCTGGACGTTCAACCTTAAAATAGATACGGCGGTAATTGTGGGCGATAAGATAGCAAGTACAATAGAGTATAAAGCGATTATTAACGCCTTACAGGAAGTGGAACAATCAAAAGATACGGTAGAAGAAGCGACTATATTAGCTGCTACAGCCATGAGAACGGCAAACGATACAATAGGTATTGCAAACCAGGTAAAAGAAGAAGCTACGGCAGCGGCAACAGCCAGTAAAGAAGCTGTAGAAGTGGCAACACAGGCAGCGCAGACAGCAGAAAACTACAAGGAACTTATAGAAGACATTTACAATAATATTGATAAGCTTAATGATTTTGCGGAAGAAGCCTGGTTAGATAAATCATACTTAGGAAGCGGATATTTAAGCGAAACAACAGAATAGGAAAGGTAGGTTTAAGTTATGCGTAATATGCCTAAAGTAATCGGCACAGGAAAAGACATTTACAATCTTTTAGGAATGGTACAGGCTGGGGGATTGGAAGCAGCAGAATTAAAAGAAGCGATTAGCGGAATTGAAGAAGAAAAATATATCTTTGTCCCGGTAATTGGAATTTCAGAAGATAAAAGATACGTTACTACAAATTACCTTGCGGAAGCAGCTAAAGGGGCTAAGGTGCTGTGTGAAGGGAAAGAATATACAATTAAAAGCGTAGAACACGTAGTAGTAGAACCAACGACAGCGACTTTAGAAGATACAAGCGAAGCAAAAGAAGAAAAAAATACAGTAATCGGAGTTAACGCCGACCTGGAAGTAACAGCAGAAAAAGTAGGGGTAGAAAATCCGGTAAATATCTTAGAATCTATCGGAATTACCCAGGGAGAATTAGACAGCATTAAAGGAGTGTTAGCAAAGTATGAGTAGATTTTTAAGCAACGACTTTATTAACAAAGACCCGCGCGCAAAGTTGACAGTAGCAAAAATGGCAAATATTGGCGACCTGGTAGCCCCTTCGGCGGAATATTTGACCGCCACAGGGCTTACGGAACTTACGGTAACTGCTGGGTGCGTGATTACTGTAGGTAGTGCCGGAGTATTCAAGACGGACGCTACAGTACTTAGTACAGGAAACTTAGATACTGGCAGCAGTTTTACAGTAGGCAAGGACTATTATGTATATATTTGTGACCCTGGTAGTGAAGACCTGGACGAAGTATACAAAATTAGCCTTAATAGTACATACCCGGACGGATATAACGCAGATACAAGCCGTAAAATCGGCGGCTTCCATTATGGAAGGGTAAGAAGGGTAAGCAGTAAGCTTATTCCTATCAATACAGCCGGAACGGAGAAGGGTAGCGGCTGGGAATCTAATGTAGCTTCGGGGATTGTGCCGCGTTCTGTATGGACGTTGAAACACCGCCCGAAATGTAGCCCCGAAGGCATGGTATACGCTGGCGGCGGATTGTGGGTAGACATTTACTTAGCGTCCAGTAATGGAGTGGGCGGCGTGAAATCAGCTTACAATACTACGCCGCTTACAGGTACAGAGGGACATAACAGCTATGATTTTATCGACTTAGGGTTAAAATCCGGCAAGCGCTTATTATCTTATTCAGAGTGGCAGCAAGCAGCTTACGGAAGCCCACAGGGAGCAGACGGAAATAATACGAACGCTTGGGCGGCTACAACAAATACCGCACGTACAACAACGGGAAAAGTAGTTAATGCAGTGTCCGCTATTGGTTGCGTGGATTGTGTAGGCAATGTGTGGGAATGGCTGGACGAATTAAGTTATAGATACGACGGTACGCAGTCTTGGAGTTGGAAGGACGTATTAGGCGACGGAAACGGACAGGCATATACAGAAGGAACATACGGACTTGTTCGCCTTTTCGCGGGTGGCAACTGGGACAACGGCGTTAACGCTGGCTGCCGCGCTGTCAGCTGTGTCCACTATCCCTGGAACGTCAGCACGTACATTGGCGCGCGCTTCGGCTGTGACAGTCTGTAATCTGTTTTGGTGCGGGCGGAAGCCCGCACACGCGATAAATTTTTAGGCAAATTTCCAGGATATAGGAAACAATGAGAGAAAGCAACACAAAACAAAATAGCTGTGATATAATCGCGAATCAAAGGAAGGACGATTATATGAAAAGCAATTTAGAGATACAAGAAAAACTATATGACTTTATAAAGTACATATACCCGGTGCTAAGAACGTACCCGAAAAGTGAAAAGTTTTCACTTCAAAAAGATACAAAAAATTGTATCATGGATATTTTGCGGTACATCATTAGAGCCGGGAAAAGCACAACAAAGAAAAAGCTATTATACGACGCGGACGTAGAATTAGTGGTATTAAGGTATTATATCAGAATCGCATACGACCAGCAGTATATAAGCGGGCATACATACGGAGTAGCCGCAAAGAAAATAACCGAAATAGGGAAAATGCTAGGCGGCTTTATCAAATCAGTACAAAGTTAAAAATATGGGCTACACGTTGCTTCGCCTTATCGCGGGTGGCAACTGGAACAACGGCGTTAACGCTGGCTGCCGCGCTGTCAACTGTAACAACTATCCCTGGAACGTCAACACGAACATTGGCGCGCGCTTCGGCTGTGACTTATGGACTTTACAGACTTAGCAAGCTACGGCTTACTAGCAAGGACTATTACATATAGTCAGAACGTGTAGCCCGTCCGGTGCAAATCCGGCGAACATAAAAAAGGACGCTTCCACTTAGTAGCGAAGGCGAAGGGCGGAAGCGGGAACGGCAGAAGATGAAAAGAAGTAACATAGGAATACAAGATATAGCGACTTTTGAAAATGCGGAAAACGCATACAGGAAGGCGCGCAAGTGCAAAAGATACCGGGAAGAAGTCTTAAGATTTACGGACAACCTGGAAGAAGAATTATACGACCTGGTAGCAGACCTTTTAGCCGGGACGTATCAGCAAGGCGAAGCCCGCCGCTTCGTGGTATATGAGCCAAAGAAGCGCGATATATACGCGCTGCCTTTTCGGGACAGAGTAGTACAGCACATGATTAACACTAAAATAGAACCGATTATAGAAAAACGGTTTTATTATCATAGTTACGCTTGCAGAAAAGATAAGGGTATGCACCGGGCGGCAGATTACGCCCAGGAGTGCATAAGAAATTTATCTTTTGAAGGAAAACAAGTTTACGCATTAAAGGCAGACATAAGCAAGTATTTTAACAGCGTAGACCATGAAGTACTAAAAGATATACTACGCCGGATATTCAAGGATAAAGACCTATTAAAGCTGCTTTATTATATTATTGACAGTTACGGCGAAGACGGGTGCGGGCTGCCAGTCGGAAACCTATTAAGCCAGCTTTTCGCAAACCTGGTATTAAATGAGTTGGACGACTATGTAAAGAATGAATTACAGGTAAAATACTACGTTAGATATATGGACGATTTTGTAATTATCCATAATGACCGGGAGTATTTAGAAGAAATATTACAAAAGATAGACACGTTTTTAGGCGAATGGCTTAAGCTTACCTTAAATCCCAAAACGCAGATAATCAACACGAAGAACGGGTTGGATTTTTGCGGGTATCGTATTTACAAAGACTACAGGAAAATAAGAAAGCGAAGCCCGAAGCATATTAGGGCAGCTATCAGAGCCTATAGAAGCGGAAAAATAACAAAAGAAAAATTGCTTATGATTTATGCAAGCTGGGAAGGACACGCACAACACGCAGACTCCTACAAGCTTCGCGTGAAGATAAAAGAGCAGATAGAAGCAGAGATTAAGAAAAAGGAGTTAATAGAAAATGGCAGCACAACACCGGGAAATTAACGGGAATAGAAACATAAGAGAAGAAGCAGCCGGGGCGGGTACGGTAGCACGTTATGACCTGGATATAGTAGAAATACAGAATAGCATTATAGCAGACCTAGCGGAAGTTAATAAGCTGCTGCTGGAAGAATTGGAAAACTATAGAACTATCGAAGATGAAGACAAGTACGTACTAATGATGTTAGAGGACATAGAAGAAGGACAAAAGGACTTATTACGGTTAAGTGAGCCGTAAGGAAGGAGTTAGTAGGCTTGAGTAATGAATTTTGGATAGGCTTACTTATTCAGTTAGTTGTGTACGGGGTGTCTATTGGTGTGATTTACGGTACGGTTAAGACCCGCCTTAATTACATTGAAAAGAAATTAAACAAGCACAACAACGTAGTAGAAAGGGTATACAAATTAGAGCAAGACCAGGCTGTAATTATGGAAAAACAGAAAGTAGCAAATCATAGAATAGACGACCTGGAAGAAATCTAATGAAGCACAAGAAAAAAGAATTTAAGAAAAAAGTTGTCTTAAATACTGGCTTAATATTTGTGTGTACCTGTGTAGTAGCCTTAATATTTTCATGGAATGAAAAGCCGACAGACGTATTTACTTACATAATTCCGTCAGCCGGGGGAATCTTCGGCGCTGCTATAATATGGTATTTAAAAGCGGTACAGCTTGAAAATAGCATAAAAATACAGCTTGGAATGATTAAAAAGCTTATCGACCTGGGAGAAGAAAACCAGGCGGAAGAAATCAAGGAAAAGACCATACAAAAGATGAAAGATAAAACAGAAGCACTTATAGACGAAGCGTTAGAACCGACAGACATACAAAACTATTAGAGGTGCGAAAGTATGGAAATCTTGAAACTGATTATTGAAAACTGGCTTATCTTTGTAATTGCCTTTATTCTGGTATTATTTGCCGTATACGCGGTATTACGCTTTTTGAAGCTTACACCGCAGCAGCAGTTAGGAAAGGTAAAAACAGCCTTACTTTATATGGTTACAGAAGCCGAAAAAGAGTTAAAAAGCAAGACCGGGCGCATTAAGCGTTCTATGGTGTGGGAATGGCTTGTAGAAAGATTCCCGATTATTTCCCTATTTATAACAGAAGAAAAATACGACGAACTGTTAGAACAGGCATTAGCGGAATTTAAGACTATGCTGGAAAATAACGAAAGCTTATACGACTATGTATATGACACGCTTACAGTTACGGAAGAAGATACAGAAGAAGAAATTTTAAGAAAAACCGTAGAAGGAGCGTAAAGAATATGAAGATTTTACTTATTAGCGGACATGGCGCGGGCGACCCTGGCGCTACATCACAGTTCGGAAGGGAAGCAGACGAAACTATTTATATGGTAGAGGAAATTAAGAAGACTTTAAGCAAGTATGCAGAGGTTGACTTATACCCTACGGACAGAAACGCATACAGTGACGCTAAGGCGGGAAAACTGGCGGTTAATTTTGCTAACTATGGTTATGTATTAGAAGTACATTTTAACGCTTGCGTAAATGATACGAAAGGCGACGGAGTAACTACGGGTACTGAAATCTTTGTAACAACAGCGGAAAAGACCGTAGGCGTAGAAAACAAAATCGTACAGGCTATCGCAGCATTTGGCTTAAAAAATCGTGGCGTAAAACGTACAAACTTTACCGTAATTTATCGTGCAAAGGCGGCGGGGGTGTCTTCGGCATTACTGGAAACGTGCTTTATTGATGATAAAGACGATATGCAGATTTATAGCGCTAAGAAAGCACAGATTGCGGCAGCTATCGCTAATGCGATTGCTTCGCAGTTTGGCTTAAAGAAAAATACTAGCCAGGCAACGGGAAATAGCACCCAGGCGACAAAAGAAGTAAAAGCCGGAAGCGTTGTTACAATTAAAGACGGCGCAGTATACGGCGGCTTATCATCTACCAGGGGGAAAGCAGTACCCGCAGCCCAGCGCGGCGGCAAAAAACATACAGTAGATAAAGTACAGACCAATAAGGGAGTAAAAGAAGCGAAGCTTAAGGAAATTAACAGTTGGGTAGCTGTGAAAAGCTTAACGGTTGTGTAAGGGGGCTTCTATATGATTACAGAACAGAAAAACTTTATTAAGAAGGTGGGCGCGCTTGCGTCCGCCGATATGAAAAAGTCGGGAGTACTGGCAAGTTTAACAATAGCCCAGGCTATTTTAGAATCTGCCTGGGGAAAATCCGAACTTGCTACAGGTGGTAACGCCCTTTTTGGTATCAAAGCTACAAAGTCCTGGAAGGGTAAAGTATATTGCAAAGATACTAAGGAATGTTACGACGGCGTAAATTTGGTAGACGTAAAAAATGCGGCTTTTCGTGCTTATGATAGCTGGGAAGAATCCGTAGAAGACCATAGCGCCTTTTTGAAAGCGAATAAGCGTTATAAAGAGGTAATCGGGGAAACTGATTATAAGAAGGCTTGCGAAACTATTAAGACTGCCGGATATGCAACAGACCCGGACTATGTAGAAAAGTTGGTTAAGCTTATTGAAGATTACGAACTTACAGAGTTCGACGGGGCAGCAGTCAACCAGGAAGCGGAAAAAGAAGCGGTAGCAGACAAAAAGTACTACAGGGTACAGGCTGGGGCGTTCCGAAGAAAAGAAGGCGCTAACCTTATGGCAGAGAAGATAAAAAAGACCGGGCATACGGACGTATTTGTAAAATTGCTTAATGGACTTTATAAAGTCCAGGTAGGCGCGTATAGTCAAAAAAGTAATGCAGAAGCAACGGTTAAGAAGCTTAAGGCTGCTGGTATTAGCTGCTTTATTACATACGCTTAAAAGAAACGTAGAAGGGCAGCAGTCGCGAAAGGTAATTTGCACGTAACTTACAAATGAGCCTAGAAAGCCCTATTTTCAAGGCTTGGAGTTATCAAAACGATAATTCAAAAGAGAATATCGAAAAGACACAAACCCAGGAAATGCCTATATTTCCTGGGTTTTCTTAATGCCCGCGATTTTGTGGGACACCACAAAAAAGGGTAAAAATTTATCGGTAACTTACACATAACTTACACGTAACTTACACGAAAAAAGCCTATATTTTATTGATTGCGTCTATAAGTTCTTCTATCTCAAAGTGAGTATATACCGTTTCTGTTACGCCTTGCCCTTTGTGTCCTACAATCTTCTTTATGACCTTATCGGACACACCAGCAACCGTTAACATACTTATACAGGTGTGGCGGGTGTCATGCGGACGGTGGGACATTCCTACAGCTTCTATAAGCGGTGTCCAGTAACTATCATAATAATTTCTGTACTTAAAGTGTTCGCCTTCCGGGGTGCTTAAGAGATATTCGCAGTCGTTAAGGTTGTACCAATATTCAAAGAACGGATATATTTTTTCTGCTATTGGTGCGGTACGGATTCCGGCGGCGGTCTTTGCTTCAACGATTTTGAAACACCTTGCTTCCAGGTCTACATTTTCTTTCTTCAAGTCCAACAGTTCACTTATTCTACAGCCGGAATATATCAGCATAAGAATAACGGTATAATATGTATTCGTGTCTTTAACTTTCCATATACGGCTAACTTCTGCTTTACTGAATGGCTTACGATTGTATGCGTTTGGATTCCCGGCATTTTTGATATTCACATATTCTACTAAGTTCCGTTCCTTCGGTATTATTTCATGTATCACAGCGTACTTATACATAAGTCCTAACAATACTTTAAGTTTTCTTAGCGTCGGGTAGTTCTTTCCGGATTCATCAACAATCATTTGTAAATGGTCTAATTTCACATCTACAAAACGCATTTTCGCTATTTTTTCACAGAGTAGCCAGGCGGCTTTATAACCTTTTACGTTAGAATCACTGACCGTCGGGAAGTGTTCACTACTCCAACGTTCGTATACGTCTTCAAAAGTAACCTTCGCCGCGTTCACGTCGTAAGGATTGGCGTTAAATTCAGCAAGCGCGGTTAATGCTTCTTTCCTGGTAGGATAATAACCGACGATAGTATAAAGCTGCTTTGCTTTTCCTGTTTCCGGGTTAATTTCCCAGCCTTTTGTTTTCTTTGCTACATACGGGTTACGGCGGTTGCCGGGCTGCTTATATACAGTTCCGAAGCCGTTAGGTAATTTCATAAAATACACCTTCCTTAAAAAAGGGTACAAAAAATAAGCCCCTTTATAAAATGCTGGGCTTATGGTATAATCTTATGTGCGTGTAGATTACTTATAAGCCCTTGTTTATAGGTATCGCGTGAGCCGTTCCGGGTGGCAGCCTGGGGCGGCTTTTTTAATGCGCTTAAGCTGGTGGCAGCCAGCAAAATAGCGCTATTTTATTTCTTTAGTACCATGAATCTATCACGCGGAAAGGTGGTAGAACATGGTAATTATTAAATTATGGGAAGTGCGAAACGCTAAAGGCTTAAAGTTAGAAGCCGTAGCAGCTATGACAGGTGTTAGCAAATCCACACTTAACAACATTGAAAACGGTAAGACCTCACCTACATTGGCTAACCTGGAAAAGATAGCCCAGGGCTTAGGATGCCGTATCAGTGACCTGTACGAATCAGAATATAAATAGTATACCATAACCGAACTTTTGAAGCCCTGGCAGTAAAAATATTTCCAGGATTTTGGAAATGTTTTTAAGATTTAAGACAAGCCGGGCAAAATCTTTTATAATGGGTAGCGTCATAGGAAGGGGGCTTAACTATAAATGCGTGAGAAGCTACACAACCTTATAGACACTATCCAGGAAGAAAGATTATTAAGGAAAATATACTTTTATATCCTGGGATTGAAGGGTAGGCGTTAATAGCGTCTATCCTTCTTTCATTTCTGAAATGATTTTTTTAAGTACGTCCCATTCATCTTCTGAAAGCTTGCAAAGCGACTTAAGCAGATTCTTTTTAAATTTGTCTTCACTGCCGGATATGCGCCCTATGTATAAATCTAATTCTTCGTCTTCGGACATAGGGTTAAACATTGTGCCGTTGCCAGTCCTAAGCCAGTCTTCATTAACATTAAATTCCCGGCAGATAGATAAAATAGTTTGTTCGGACATATTGGAAACGCCTTTTTCTATTTTACTTATGGCAGCTTTTGTAAGTCCGATACGATTACCGAAAGCTTCTTGGCTAAGGTTTATGCTATCGGCTTTTCTAATTGCCTTAATACGTTCTTTCAAGAAAAAACCCCCTTTCTTTTTATTGCGTAATTAGACGATAACACAAAAAGTAAAATAATTCAACTTTTTTAATGAAAAATGTTGACAGGGTAAAAAGATTCAACTATAATGTAGACACATTCAACAAGAAAGGACGGTAACAATATGATTTATGTAGGACTTGCTAAAGGCATAATCAACGCTACAGCACATTGGTACTTAGCAGTAACGGAAGACGGCACAACATTTAAGAATGAGGACAAAGACACATTAAAAGAAGTACTTGAATGTGTGGAAGAAATGCAGAAAGAAACAGGAAAAGAAGTGGCTATTTGTTTCGACCGTTGGGGGGCTTCTTCGTGGATTGCTGAAATTGCTGAATTTGTAAGCAAACATGAACACTTACACTTAGAACTTACAAAGGTTGGCGGCGAAAGAATAAATAAGCTCATGGCGGAACAAATAGCAATAAATGCAATAGAAAAAGCTACTACACCAGCGGCGCAGTAGCTTAAGTGGTGGGAGTTATTCGGCGCCGATATATTCATATAGTTTATGCCATGCGTCAACAAATTCTTTGGCGAGAATAGAAGCCTGGCAGTCTTCCGGGTAATCGTGGAAAACCTGTTCTAATGAATATACATTAGTCGCTAAATCGCTAAATAATTCCCTGGCTTCATTAGTGAAAGCCGGGTGGTTATCCATAAAGCCGCCCCCTTTCCTAAAGGTATTACGTATACACGCAACAATATTATAACACCGAAGACGAAAGGAAGAAAAGAAAATGAGTGAAGAAGATATTAAAACATGGGAAAAAGTAGTAGAGAAGGGCGCAGAAAAGATTAACAGATTTGAAGTTGCACTTTCTAACGGAGATTCAGAAGGATTTAAAAAGCTTCATAGTGAATATGTAGCATATTTAAAGAAAATTGCAGAGGTTACAAAAGTAAATGAAGAAGCATTAGATTTATGCTTTTTGAATAAACACATGGAAAACAGAGCGTAAACCCCAGGGCGACAGCAGTCGCCCGGTAAGCGTCCCTAATTTAATGGCAGAATACCGTAGGCGGGTAGCGGTGGTGCTGGTTCGATTCCGGCGGGACGCATTAGTAGCAAGGGTGGCTACCTTGCAGCGGGTACGGCAAGCAAAAAGCCGATACTGCATACTGTGAAAAAAATAGCAGCGGTTACACCAGCTATAGAGTGTATGGACGTTCAACAGGTTTTTAAGCAGCTTTTTTAATGAGAAAAAGCGCCTACGCGGTAAAACAAGCCGGGAAGGGGTGTGGGAAAAATGCCATTAGACAGAAAAGAAGCCGCCGAAAGACTTCGGCAGCTTGTAAATAGTAATTTTAAAAATGATGAAGTGGAAATAAGCGTAAGCTATGACATTTGCTTATCAAAGACAGAAACAAGCTTATTGACAGTAAATAAGTAGCTGTTGCATTTCTTCTTTGTTTCCTGGTCTACTTCAAGTTCGCCCTGGTTAATGAGTTGGACGGCTTGAAGTGAAGCCAGGATAACGCGAAATTCATTAGGCGCTATATTCGCATCGTGTTTAATAAGTTTTTCGCCAGCAGAACAACAACACTGATAGTTAATAGCTGCCTGGGCTTCCGTTTCTTCGATACCCAGGGACGGAAGGACAGTAAGGGCGAAAGTGATAGCTTCTATATCAGAATCGCTAAAAGAATAAGTAATATGCTTCATACATAAAGCCCCCTTTATTGTTTTTGACAATTATAACACGAAGAAAGAAAACAGAAAAGCGTAATGCAGCCTACTAAGGTAGCCAGTCCTAAGCCTGGGAAAATGCAGAAGGCGAAATATATAAGAAAGGCGGGGATAAGTTGAGAGATAACAATATAAAGCCAGCGGAAGCGGCAGATATTTTAGGCGTATCGCCGCAATTTGTCCGCGTGGCTATGCAGCAAGGAAAGCTTAATATAGGAATCGCTATACAGCTTCCGGGTTCGTCTACCTGGGCGTATCAGATAAGCGCAAAGCTTTTAGCTGACTACACTGGGAAGGACATAGAAAAAGAAATAGCAGAAATACGAAGCAAAAGATAAAAAGATTGTGGCAGCAGTCTTATAAGCCCTTGTTTATAGGTATTAAAGTAGCGTGAAATTATTTGGAGTTTGGCAGACGGGAAGGAGTAGAAAACGAAAACAATTTTGATTTTGACAGTAGCGGCAGCAGTTGTAATAGGTGCAATGGAAACGGTAGGGGCAATCCTTATAGCTGATTCCATAAACCAGGCTTACAGGGAAGGACAGTAAAACGGAAGCCGCTAAAGATAATGAACGAAAGACGTAATTAAGGAATTTTACAACATATACAGGCGCTTACAGAAGCGTTATAGCTTGCGTATGCACAGTCGCTTTAGTATTTACGACGACGGACTTATAGAAATATGGCAGTATAGCGGCGATACCAGGACACGCGCAATATGCAAGATAAAAGAAGAACACGAAGTAGATTGTTATAAGAGAGCAATAGAAGCTTTAGAAAATTTTGAAAAGGACAGGAGTAATAGAACATGAAAAGATTTGTAGTTGAAGTAGAAGTATTAGGAAGAAGACGGACCCGGTTAGTCCCGGCAAAAGATAAAAATACAGCTTGTAGAAATTGCACTACAGCAGAATCTAAGGTTATTTCCTGTGTACCTTATACCGGGCAGAAGCTTAATTTAAGCAACCAGGAAGAATTAGCCCAGGAAAGATTATTTAAGGGCTGTTTAGCAGCGAACAGAAGAAGGAAGGGGGCTGGAACATGGCAGCAGCGACAGTAGAGAGCATCGAACAGAAGAAAGCAAGAGCCGAAGAAGCTAACGTACTTATCGAAGGCTTGGACGAGGTAACACAGAAGGCGCTATATATCGCTACAAGAATGTTTTTAGCGCGGAAAGATACAGAAGAAGGGAAGGTAGTACAGAAGTGACATTAAAGAGAATTG
>CAYWUE010000022.1:0-2020 GCA_964461415.1 uncultured Eubacterium sp. | reverse complement strand
TATAGGCTTTATTACGAAGATGAAGAAGCCTACTGGAATGTAAAGAATGAAACAAGCGAAGGAGTAACAGACAATGAATAATTTTATTTTATTGTACGGCGAAGCCTTAGATTATCCGCAACAGGTTAGTGTAGACAAGAAGGGTAAGGCGTACTACAAGTTTAATGCAGCAGTAGAAAGGGAAAGCGGTATTATTGACATTTTACCGATTGTAGTAGAGGAAGACACGCCAGCCTATGAAGCATTGGCAGACATTGACGAAAAAGGGGAAATTGTAGGCGCGCAGCTTTATATTACCGGGGAAGTCCGCACACGAAACATTAAGGACAAGTTAGACGTATCAGTAAGAGCGCTTACACTCAAAGAAGACGACGAATACAGGGGAGTAACGAACCAGGTAGTAATTACCGGGCATTTGTGTAAAGAAGTACCGATTAGACAGACACCGCGCGGAATCCTTATAGCTGATTTAGTATTAGCCGTAAATAGAGAAGACGGAAGCCATATTAGCGATTACATACCTTCTATCATGTGGAACGGCACAGCAACCAGGGCAAAAGATAAATTACACGTTGGGGACTGTATCGAAGCCGTAGGGCGTTTGCAGAGCCGCGAATATATCAAAGAATTAGAGAACGGAGAAAAAGAGCCTAGAACGTGCTTGGAATTATCCGTAAATAAATACGATTTACTTAAGACAAACGACGTAACGACATAGTAGCCGTTACTGAATAATTACACCCGAAAAAGCATAAAAACAGCCGCTAGATTATCGGGAAATAACCTAGCGGCTTTGCCGTACTTTTTGCTGTACTTACTCACAAGAATAGTATAGCAAAATGTACGGCGGAAGTCAACGAAAAAGGCTTATTTTTCAAGGGGTTTCCGCCCCTTTTATGGCTTGATAAAAGTATTAACGATAGGGTGGTTATATATATGCCGTACATTATAGAAGTAGTAAGGGCTGGGAATACCGTAGAGGTATCAAAGTACTATAGCAGTAGATTTAACAAGAAGGGTATACGGAAGGGGGATAAGAAAAACCTTACAACAGAGGAACAAAAGAAAGTAAATAAAAGAGCAGCAGAGAAAAAGCTAAGAAGATTGATTAACGAGAACTTCCAGGAAGGGGACACCCACTTAGTATTAGATTATAAGCTTAGTGAACGTCCAACAGGGCGCGAAGGTATGAGAGCAGACGCAGACGACTTCTTAAAAGAAATGCGGAAGCTGTATAAGTCCCTGGGGCTGGTGTTCAAATACATACACGTTATGGAGATTGGAAAGAAAGGCGCGTTACATCATCACTTAGTTATAAATACACCCGAAGAAGTAAGCCAGCGGGCAATAACGAAAGCCTGGAAGGGAAGGGGACGTACACACTTTAACCCTTTAGACGATTCCGGGCAGTATTCAAAGTTAGCGTCATATCTCATAAAGCAAAGCGACGGAATGTTAAAAGACCCGAACGCTTTACAGGGGAAACGCTGGAACAGTTCTAAGAACCTAAGAAAACCGACGATTATAAGAAAAGAGCCTATAAAGGATAAAGGCTGGTATAACAGAATAGCCCGGCTGCCTAAAAAGCTGGAAAAGGCGTATTACTTGGACGGCGATAGCGTACAGGAAGGAATACACGAAAAGACAGGTTATACATTCTTTACTTATACCTTCGTCAAAATAAATCAGACATGGAAGGAAACAGAATTAGAATGGGAAAAACTTTAGGAATTGACAGGGAAACAGCAAGACGTATTAAACACATGAGTACAAAGGAATTAGACGGCTATTTAACCAGGGTAACAGATAGAAGCTACAACAATGGTTATGAAGAAGGCTTAGTTAATGGCATTGCATTAGCGGGACAGGGTTTAGACGCAGTGTTAAAACAGCGCGTAGAATCCGGCGTACTTACCCAGGAAACAGCGGACGAAATCACGAAGGAAGTAGGTAAGTATATCGCGGAAGCACCGGGAAAGGCAAAAGAACAGATTAAAGCAGAAGCGGCAGCAGTCCAGGA
>CAYWUE010000021.1:0-29140 GCA_964461415.1 uncultured Eubacterium sp. | reverse complement strand
ATCCGGGTTCATTTTCTTTGATGGTTCCTGACCTGTTAACTGTCTAACCTTATCCTGTACAGCTGGAATACGTGTTGAACCACCTACCAATAATACTTTTCCTAATTCTGAAGCTGTCATTCCTGCATCCTTTAATGCATTCTGTACAGGAATAGCTGTTCTTTCAACAAGGTCTCTTGTTAATTCGTCGAATTTAGCCTTTGTAAGTGTCATATTAAGATGCTGTGGTCCCTGTTCATTTGCTGTAATGAAAGGAATACTGATTTCTACCTGAGTTGCTGAAGAAAGTTTCTTTTTAGCATCCTCTGCTTCAGCCTTAACTCTTTCCATAGCCATTTTATCATTTGAAAGGTCTATACCTGTCTTACCTTTAAAATCAGCTACCATATAGTCCATAATCTTCTTATCAAAATCATCACCACCAAGTTTATTATCACCTGATGTAGCAAGAACCTCGATAACACCATCACCGATTTCAATAACTGATACGTCGAATGTACCACCACCTAAATCGTATACCATAATCTTCTGTTCACCTTCATTATCAAGACCGTAAGCTAAAGCTGCTGCTGTAGGCTCGTTGATAATTCTCTTAACATCAAGACCAGCAATTTTACCTGCATCCTTTGTAGCTTGTCTTTGAGCATCGTTAAAGTAAGCTGGAACTGTGATAACTGCTTCTGTAACTTTTTCTCCAAGATAGCTTTCTGCATCTGCTTTTAATTTCTGAAGAATCATAGCTGAAATAGCCTGTGGTGTGTAACTCTTATCATTAATTGTCACCTTATAGTCTGTACCCATATGTCTCTTAATTGATGAAACTGTACCATCAGCATTAGTAACTGCCTGACGTTTAGCATTATCACCAACTAATCTTTCACCATCTTTCTTAAATGCCACAACTGATGGAGTTGTTCTAAATCCTTCAGCATTTGAGATAACTGTAGGTTCTCCACCTTCCATAACTGCTACACATGAATTTGTTGTTCCTAAATCAATACCAATAATCTTTCCCATGATTATTTCCTCCTATATAATATAAAAATTTGTTATATAACTATATTTAAAATGGTGTAGTCACTAATTAGCAACCTTTACCATACTATAACGAATAACTGAATCTCTGTACTTGTAACCTTTTTGTAACTCTAAGGAAACAATGTTTTCTCCTAATTCATCATTTTCTTCATGCATTACTGCATTATGAAGCTCCGGATCAAATTCCTTTCCCTGTGCTTCAATAACTGTAACTCCCATTTCTTCAAGGGCTATTGTCATCTGTTTATAAATAAGATTCATACCCTGACCTACAGGTGAGTTCAAATCTTCTTCTGTAAGTGATGCAATTCCTCTTTCAAAGTTGTCAACTACAGGCAAAATCTTTTCGATAATAGCCTTAGCACCAATTTCGTACATTGCTGTCTTTTCTTTTTCACTCCTGTTTCTGAAATTCTGAAATTCAGCAAATAATCTCTGATATTTATCATTTAATTCTTCAATCTGCTGGTCTTTCTTATCTTTCTTTTTTAAACCCTTCTTTTTCTTTTTATCACATTCAGAAGATTCCTCAGTTTCTGTTTCATCTGCTTCATTAGCCTTAGTTTCTACTGCTTCCACATCTTCAGTGATATTCTCTGCAGTTTTTTCTGCCTCTTCGTTAAGATTTTCATCCAAAGTTTCTTTTTCTTTTTCCATTGGACTGTCCTTTCTTATATGTTATTTTATTCATTATCATTTTTAAAGCTTTCACTAACCTGTTCTTTTACGTTTCGAAGTGTTTCAACAACCTTCTCATAATCCATTCTCTTGGGACCTATAATACCGATTGTTCCCTTAAATCCATCTTCTAATTCATAGGTTGCTGTAACAACACTACAATCTTTCATCGCCTGTACAGGTGTTTCGCTACCTATATAAACCTGAATACCTGTTTCTTCATCTCCTGCACTGATAAGCTCTGTTAATTGAGACTTTTCTTCTAAGGTTGTCAAAAGCCGGCTTGCTCTTTCCTTGTCACTGAGTTCCGGATATTTAAAAATATTTGTTGCTCCTGATGTATAAATCTTCATCTGTTCATCAGTAGAAATCGCTTCTGTTATTGCTTTTAACACCTGATTAACCAAGTCTTCTAATTCACCTGTCTGAGATGTCAATGTTGAAATAACTCCCAAGTTAATCTCTTCTAATGATAATCCTGCAAGGGCTGTATTTAATGCCACATTAAGTCTGACTATCATTTCCTGATTCAATTCCCGGTCAACCTTTAAAATTTTATTAACCACATGATTCTTATCAGAAACTACTGTGCAAAGCAACTGTTTTTCTTCTAACATAGAAAGCTGAATAAATTTAATTTTGTTCCCCTGTGTCTTCGGTGCGGATACCATTGTGGCATAATTAGTATTAACTGCCAATACTTTCGCCATGTTTTGAAGGAGGGTTTCAACTTTATCAACTTTTTCTATAAGAATATCTTCTTTTTCAGTAACCTTCTTCTCTCTTTCGTCTAATTCAGCCAACTTCTCTTTCAGCATATTATCAACATAAAATCGATATCCTTTATCTGTAGGAATTCTTCCTGCTGATGTGTGTGGCTGAACTATATATCCTAACTCCTCTAGGTCTGACATCTCATTTCGAATAGTCGCTGAACTTAAATTCAAATCTGTATATTTAGAAATCGTTCTGGACCCTACCGGTTCGCCTGTTTCTAAATAGTTTCTGATAACAGCATTTAAGATTTTCTCTTTTCTTTCGCTAAGTTCCATTGGATTCTCCTTTCTACAAATTTTAAATTGTTAGTTTTTGTTATGTACTTAAATAATTATTATCCACTAGCAATTAAGTATTCTAATGCTGGAATTTAATCTTTATTCAAGTTCTGTTAGCACTCGCTGGTTTTGAGTGCTAATTTTCTATCTGTCAATAATATATACCCGTTAAATTCAAAAGTCAACCCATTTTTTTGTAAAAGAATTGTGAACTTTTCTTTCATATTTATTTAATAACTTATCAACTATTGAAAACTTTTTATATTATGTTATTCTACTCATTGGCAAGTATGCTATTCTTTTTTGCAATTATCAATATTAAGAAATATTTAGTTATATTCTGGAGGGTTTATGAATTCAAATTTCAAAAAAAAATATTTAGGAGACAAGCAATTTTATAAGATGATTATGACCATAGCTCTGCCAATTATTATTCAGAATGTTATGACTAATTTCGTCAATCTGCTTGATAATGTTATGGTTGGCCAGCTTGGCACCGACCAGATGACCGGGGTTGCTGTTGTTAACCAGCTTTTCTTTGTTTTTAACCTTGCAGTTTTTGGTGGAATGTCAGGTGCAGGAATTTTTTCTGCTCAATACTTTGGTCAGAATAACAGCAAGGGGGTTCGCAATGTTTTTAGAATGAAAACTATTATTGGAATTGTTCTTCTTATTGTTAGCCTGACAATTTTTATCCTATATTACGAACCACTTATCAATATGTTCCTACACGAGGGTGGTTCTTCCGGAAATATTGAGAAAACATATGATTTTGCCAAAACTTACTTATTTATAATGTTAATTGGTATCCCACCTTTTATCATCACTAACTGCTATGGAACAACCTTAAAAGAAGCAGGACAAACTATGCTCCCTATGATAGCCGGTGTTGCTGCGGTTTTGGTGGATTTGGTATTTAACTATTTATTAATTTTTGGTTCTTTTGGTTTTCCGAAATTAGGTGTGGCCGGTGCAGCTATTGCTACTGCAATGTCTCGTTACGTTGAATGCTTGATTTTGATTATTTATACTCATAGTCACTCTTATAAGTTTGATTTTATCAAAGGAGTTTATCGCTCAATGAAAGTTCCTGTATCTCTTGCAAGAAACGTTTTAACTAAAGGAACACCTATTTTAATTAACGAACTATTATGGTCAGCAGGACTTACAATCCAGACACAGGCATTATCCATTCGCGGCCTTTCAACAATCGGTGCATTAAACATAACAAATACTATAAATAATGTATTTAACATTGTTTTTGTCACCATTGGAACCACTATTTCTATTATAGTCGGTCAGCTTTTAGGCGCCGGAAAAACAAAGGAAGCTAAAGATACCGATAGAAAATTGTGTGTGTTTGCAATTATGACATCACTTTTTATTTCGTTGATTTTGGTTGTATTTTCACCAGTCTTTCCACGACTTTATAATACTACTGATGAAATCAGAAATTTAGCTGCCAGTTTCTTCTTAGTATATGCAATCGTCACCCCTTTTAATTCTTTTTCAAATGCTGCATATTTTACATTAAGAAGCGGTGGAAAAACATTAGTAACATTCCTGTTCGATAGTTGTTTTATATGGGTTGTGAATGTTCCTCTTTCACTATTATTAGTACATTATACATCTCTATCGGTTGTAAATATCTTCCTTATTGTTAACCTGTGTGAAACCATCAAGGCATTTATCGGGTTTGCACTGGTTAAAAAAGGAGTTTGGTTAAATAAAATAGTTGATTAAAATAATAGCTGATTTAAAAAATAGGTGATTTAAAAATAGTTGATTTAAAAATAGTTGATTTAAAAATAGTTGATTTTCAAAAAATGCCTGTAACAATGTTGTCTCAATACTGTTACAGGCATTTTATTTTTTGGGGAATCCCTAATTTTATATATAAATGCTGTATATATTTTTATAAAACTTAGGATGTATATTATTTATTATACTTTATTTTATCTAATCTAACAAAAACTCAGACATTACATAATTGCTGACATCAATTCCCTTCTTTGTCAGCTTTATATGTTCGTTGCTTCTTTCTAACAATCCCTGACTGATTAATTTTGATGCAACATTTTCATATATATCATCAAATCTTATTCCGAAATGTTTATCAAAGTTCTCTACCGATACTCCTTCCATCATGCGAAGTCCGAGAAAGATTTGCTCCTCCATCTGTTCCTCTTTTGAAAGATACTGAATATTTTCTTCTATACTAAAATTTATATTTTCATTAGCTTCATTTTCTGTTTTTTTCGTGATATCACATTTAAACAATTCATTAACCGATAATCGTCCTTGCAAAGCATTTAATTTATCGATATACTTCTTCAAATTTGGTACATTATAATATCTTATCCCTTTATATAATGATGCCGCACCAATTCCAAATCCCAGATATTCCTTACGTTTCCAATAGCCTATATTGTGCTGACATTCATATCCGTCTTTTGAGTAATTAGATATTTCGTATCTTCCATATCCAGCCTTATTCAATAGTTCTTCTGTAAGATAATACATTTTTCGTTCTTCGTCTTCATCCGGCAAAATATTGTTTCCAACAGCTAATGCATCCTCAACTCTGTCCTTCATTTTCGTTCCATCTTCAATTATCAAACTATATGCCGATATATGTTCCGGTTTTAATGCAATTATTTTATCCAATGTATTTTTATAAGATTCCACACTTTGCTCTGGCAATGCGCTCATAAGGTCTATGTTGATATTTTCAAAGCCACATTTTCTCGCCATTGTATACGACTTTAAAAAATCTTCATAAGTATGAATTCTGCCTATAGCTGCCAATTCTTTATCATCTGTACTTTGCAGTCCAAAACTTAATCTGTTAACGCCAACATTCTTATAGGCATTAAGTTTCTTTTGCGTAACAGTACCAGGATTACATTCAATTGTCATTTCGTAATCTTTGTCTAGATTGCAGTTGTTTTTTAATGTTTCAATAACATCCACCATCAGATTTTCTTCTAATATGGAAGGAGTACCTCCACCGATAAATACTGTATCGACAAGGTACTCTGCCATTTTTTCTTTATTTAATTCAATTTCTTTAATAAGAACCTTTATATAAGACTCTATTGTTTTATTATCTGATGGTGCTGACAAAAAATCACAGTAATCACATTTCTTTATGCAAAAAGGAATGTGAATATATATACCTAATTTTTTCATAATAATCTACCATTTCTCTCTTATTATTCAGGCAAAAATAGTAATGTAAAATTAATTTTCACACTAAGCTCTATTCTGCTATTTGTTCAGACACAAATAGCAACGCGTTTTTTTACTCTAATCACCATTTTTCTTTGTTATTTCTGTAAAAAAGATTAACTTTAGCAAATATATTTCTTAAATTCCTACAGAATTTTCTCAAACATTCTTATTACTCATCATCAAGCTTCAATACTGCCATAAATGCTGACTGTGGAATCTCGACATTTCCAACCTGACGCATACGTTTCTTTCCTTCTTTCTGTTTTTCAAGAAGTTTTCTCTTACGTGAAATATCACCACCGTAACATTTTGCAAGAACGTCCTTTCGCATAGCTTTTACTGTTTCTCTGGCAATAACCTTACTGCCCACAGCAGCCTGAATCGGGACTTCAAACAATTGACGCGGAATTTCTGTTTTTAATTTTTCACACATTTTACGTCCGCGCTCATAAGCTGATGCTTCAGGAACAATAAATGATAACGCATCCACTTCTTCTTTATTTATCAAAATATCAAGTTTTACAAGCTTAGCCGATTCATATCCTTTTAATTCATAATCAAAAGAAGCATATCCACGTGAGCGTGATTTTAACGCATCAAAGAAATCATAAATAATTTCATTTAAAGGAATATCATATTTAAGCAAGGCTCTAGAACCTTCCACATATTCCATACTGATGTAGCGTCCTCGTCTTTGCTGACAAAGTTCCATAATAGAACCAATAAATTCAGTAGTAACCATTATTTCTGCACTTACAATCGGCTCTTCCATATGTTCTATTTCACTTGGATCTGGAAGATTAGTTGGGTTTGTAAGTTCAATGATTTCACCATTTTCTTTATATATTTTGTAAATAACACTAGGTGCAGTTGTAACAAGGTCAAGACCATATTCTCTTTCAAGTCTTTCCTGAATAATCTCTAAATGCAACAATCCTAAAAATCCGCATCTATAACCAAAGCCTAAAGCTATAGACGTTTCAGGCTCATATTTTAATGCCGCATCGTTAAGTTGTAATTTTTCTAATGCATCTCTAAGATCCGGATATTTGGCTCCGTCAGCCGGATACACTCCACAATATACCATAGGATTTACTTCCTTGTATCCAGGCAATGCACTTTCTGCCGGAAAATCTGCATTAGTAACAGTATCACCAACTTTTGTGTCAGACACATTTTTTATACTAGCAGTAATGTAACCTACCATGCCAGCAGATAATTCATCGCAAGGAATAAACTGACCAGCACCAAAATAACCTACTTCTACAACATTAGCCTTAGCATTAGTTGCCATCATTTTAATATTCATTCCAGGTTTTACTGTTCCTTCTTTTATTCTACAGAAAACAATAACACCTTTATATGCATCATAAACACTGTCAAAAATTAACGCTTGAAGTGGTGCATTCGGATTTCCTGTTGGCGATGGTATTTTTTCAACTATTGCTTCTAGTACATCCTCACAGTTTAGTCCTGTTTTTGCTGAAATCAAAGGTGCATCATGTGCCTCTAAGCCTATAACGTCCTCTATTTCTGCTTTTACTCTTTCAGGATCAGCCGATGGTAAATCAATCTTATTAATAACCGGGAAAACCTCTAAATCGTGGTCAAGAGCCAAATAAACATTAGCTAATGTCTGCGCTTCCACGCCTTGTGCTGCATCCACTACAAGTACAGCGCCATCACAAGCTGCCAGACTTCTTGATACCTCGTAGTTAAAATCTACATGTCCAGGAGTATCAATAAGATTAAATATATATTCTTCTCCGTCCTTTGCCTTGTAAACAGTTCTTACAGCCTGCGACTTAATTGTGATGCCTCTTTCTCTTTCAAGCTCCATATTATCTAAAACCTGAGCCTGCATTTCTCTGTTAGTCAAAAGACCTGTCATTTCAATAATTCTATCTGCCAAAGTAGATTTACCATGGTCGATATGTGCTATAATACAAAAATTTCTAATTTTACTCTGATCTATATGTGACAATTTTTTGCTCCATTCTTTCATTTTCAAAATGATAATAACATATTTAATGTTAAAATTTCATTGATATTCTAACATAAAAGGTACACAGGTTCAAATATTTTAACTATTTTCCCTTTATTATTTTATGGTTATTTGATAAACTATCATTTATGTGGGGGTATATACAATAAACCCAAATAGAATGGAGATTATATGAACTACGCAGAAATAAAAACTTTTGATGTAGCCAACGGCCCCGGTATACGTGTTTCACTTTTTGTGAGTGGCTGCAATCACCGATGTCCGGGGTGTTTTAACGAACAGGCTTGGGATTTTAATTTTGGACAACCTTTTACTGATGATACAATTAATTATATAATTGACACATTAGCATTTGGTGCTTATCAGGGTGTGACTTTCCTAGGTGGCGAGCCGCTAGAACCTGTCAACCAAAAAGGACTTCTTCCTTTAGCAAAAAAAATAAAAGAAACATATCCACAAAAAGACATTTGGTGCTTTACAGGTTTTGACTTTGAAAAAGATATAATGGGACGCATGTATAATGAAATCCCAGAAACCAAAGAACTTCTTTCATATATTGATGTTCTTGTAGATGGTCCATTTATTCTGGAACAAAAGAATCTTTCTCTGGTCTTTCGCGGTTCTGAAAATCAAAGACTAATTAAAATTCCGGAAACACTAAAAACCGGAAAAATTACACTTTGGGAAAAAGAAATCTAACTTAAGATTTCAACTTTTTCATTTTATAATAATTAACATAGGAGAATTAAAAATGTCAGTTAACGTAAATATTAAAAAATTAAGAGAAAATGCAACAATTCCAACTTATGGTTCTGAATATGCAGCTGGGGCTGATTTATATGCCTGCATTGATGACGCTATTACAATTAAGGCTGGAGAAACAAAATTTATTGGAACAGGTATCGCAATGGAAATTCCCGAAGGATATGCCGGATTAGTATATGCCAGAAGCGGTATCTCATGTAAGAGAGGACTTGCACCAGCTAACAAAGTAGGTGTTGTTGACGCAGATTACCGCGGCGAACTCACTGTTGCACTACATAACCATTCTAATAAATCTGAAACAATTGAACCAAATGAAAGAATAGCTCAAATTGTAATTACACCTTTTCTTTCTGCTAACTTTAACGCTGTAGAAACACTTTCTGACACAGTTCGAGGCATAAACGGTTTTGGTTCAACCGGAAAAAAATAACATTTTATGCTATCTTCATAAGTTAACAAGACACACATCTAACAACAACGATGTGTGTCTTGTTCTATTTTTATCATATAATGCCTTTCTTTCAATTTTCTTACATATTTCACTAATTTCCCATTACCTTATGAATCAATACAGCCAATGGCTCAGCTGCATTTTGCGCCTCCTGATATGTATTTGTCTGCGCACCAACCTCAATAAGCATACATTGTTTTCCTAAAGAAAGATTATATTCATAGGCATTAACATAATTACGCCTTGTAAGGCCCGGATAATAGGTTTCAGCACATAACTTCATTTGGAGACTAAGCGCAAGATTTTCAAAGCGATAGGGATTCTTAAGATAGTCAATATCCCCTGACAACTTAAATCTTGACATTCCATTAAAAAACATAATCTGAGCAGTCTTTTTTCCATTAATTTCTTTTATTAGTCTTGTATCGTCATTTACACCATCCCTATGTATATCCAAAATCAAACTGATTGTTGGATATTTCTTCAGCATCTTTTTCACACCTTTTTTTGACTGAGTGTAAGATTCGTGCCGGTCGAGTTTCCCATTCACAATGTCATACTTAGTCTTGTCATGTATAACATTATAACCGAACTGTTCCTTCAATACTTTGGCAAGTCTATTACCAACACCTATTATCGTAGTATCTTCATTTTTAGTAGAATTAGAAAAATCCTCCATTGCATGAGTATGATAAATCAAAATTTGTGGTTTTTTATTGTTTCCCGTAATTTTAAATTTTTCATTCAATGCCTTTTTAATTGGCATATCCTTTTCATATATTGCAGTTGCTGATGTGACAGTATAAAATTTGCTTATAACATCTTTAAAACTACCTAGATTTTTTTCAGTATAAACCTTGCCGGTTTTCTTTGGCATAGGTACAAGCTGTTTTTTCTTTTTCTCTTTCTTTACAATTTTTGTAGTAGTTTCAATTGGTTTTGTGGTTGTCTCACTTACTTTTTTTACTTCCTTCATATTTTCATACAACACGTCTATAATCTCATCATATCCCGGATCATCTGTATTGTATGTGTATTCACTTTTTACGATATAATCCGTAACCACACTTGTAAGTAGCTCTTTTTTTGCAATCTCTGATATATTCTTATGATTTTCTAAATAGACCATATAGTTAGTCATAATATTAGAATTTTCCAAAATTTCTGAAACTAACATATTGCTACCTTTTTCGGTATATCTTGCCATGGCACCTTTAGTTTTTTTATCGGTAATCATATTTATACACAAAATAGAAATATATAAACACAAAACTACAACCACTATTTTCACAACAAAACCGAAAACATACTCAGGCGACTTAAATTTATACAGTTTTAAAAATCCCCGTTTAGTATTTTTAACCACGAAACCTCTCTCCTTTGTCCCACTTATAAATTATATGAAGAAAAAGGTTAGTTTATTATAGAATAACAAAACATATTTATGCCACTAGCTATTATGCTGCTCAAATTTTCAACAATTTCATCTACATCCTTTGGAGTAACGAACATTTGCTCCGTATCTTCTGACAAAAGCTCCTCAAATAACTGATATTTCTCTTTTGCAGTATATTCACTAAAAATATTTGAAATGCTGTTGTTTTCATTATGCGAGCTCAAAATGGATAACAATTTTTCCATTGTATCATTGACAATTGTAGCTCCACTTACAACCATTGGAACACCTATGGCAATAACTTTTGTATTCAACGTCTCCAAGTTTAGTCCCTGTCTTCTGTTCCCTATACCTGAACCCGGTGTGATTCCGGTATCAGTAAGCTGAATCGTGGTTGTTATTCTTCTAACATTTCTTGCAGCTAAAGAATCTATAGCTATAATTAAATCCGGACATATTTCCTTTGCTATTCCTTTCACTATAGAATAAGTTTCCATTCCTGTTTGTGCAAAAACCCCCGGAGATATACAATAAATATTTGGAATAATTTCTATCCCTTCTGCAACTTTTGGACCTAGTGCATCAGGAGTTGCCTGTGAATTACCCAAACCTACAATCAGTATTTTTTTTACGGAATCTTTTTTTATCATTTCTTTCATGTGTTTTGTCAGCTCTTTTGCAAATTTCTTCTTTCTCATCATGTCATTATCCTTTAAAAATTTAGTTTCCATAGTTATATAAGAACCTATTGGTTTTCCCATTGCTGACGCACCATTTTTATTAAAAATTTCTACAACAGTTGTTGTCATTTCTAATTCCTTATTATAATCCTTATCTATTTTCACTCCCTCTATCTCAATGTCCTTTTTAAAACGTTCTCTCTCCTCCACAGCCAAGTCAGTGTAAATATTTATTTTATTCATTAATTCACTCCTAACATAATTATCTTTTTATATAATAGTCAATTAGGTGGAATTTCCTATTACAAAAAAAACGAAACCACATTTTATTGGTTTCGCTTTTTATTGTACGCAAATGTACTCAATATATTATTGTTATAATTAAATTTATACTTTACTATAGTCCAATTTATAATCTTTAAATTTCAATATCACTTAGTATGTTATGCTTCAAAGCATATCATTCAAATTCACTTTATTTAAAGCTAAAATATACTTCCCCGTCCTGTAACTCAATCCCCTTAGCCTCTGCCATTTCAGAAACACTTACTAACTGATATCCCTTCTCGATAAGCTTTGGAATAGCCTCTATTGCCGCATCAACAGACCAGCTGTGAATATCATGAAGCAATATGATTTCTCCATCCTTAGCACTATTTACTATAGCTTTTACTACAGCCTTCTTCTTATCTTTCTTCTTCCAATCTTCAGTATCAACTGACCAGCAAATCATAGGAGTCTTAACATTTTTCTTTATTTTACTGTTTCTGATTCCGTCACCGTAAGGCGGTCTTAAAAAAGACGTTTTGTGACCGGTCACAGATTTTACAATCTTATCTACACCATTTATTTCTGACCTTATTTTCTTCTTAGACAATTCATCTAAAGACTTATGATTCATAGTGTGGTTTCCAATATCACAACTTAACTCATCCATTTTTTTTAGATACTCATCTATCGGAAGATTTGAACGTTTCAAACTGTACCCACACAAAAAGAAAGTTGCTTTGACTCCATACTGCTCTAATGCCTCAAGAAGTCTTCCCGTATCCTCGCCAGGTCCATCATCAAAAGTCAGGGCAACCATAGGCTTTGTCGGGTCTAATACTCTTTGTTTCGCTATCTCTTCAACGTGTGTTGTTGTATCAGACTGATTTGTATTCTCTACTGTAGCAGCTGTCTGGACAGACTTTCTTTTATCAAATAAAATCCTTCCTGCAAAAACAAGAGCCACTATAACCAAAACGCCGACAATAGCCACTACAAATTTTTTATATTCTCTTGTAATCTGTTTTTTTCTATCAGTTTTATTTTTCTCATTATTTTCTTCGCCGGCTGTAAGTATTCTGCTTTCATCATCCTTAGCCCAATCTAGTCTGTTTTTCTCTCTCACAGTAAATAACCTCCCTTTCACTGAACTTTATTATATTATCTAAATCAAAGATTTACTACCCTTTTTTCGACTTTTTTCAACTTCCAGCAACTATCTGATATTGACGGTGTTTTTCCATTTTATGTTTTTGTATATATTAATTATATTTTTGTATATATTAATTTGATATTTATTTTTAATTACCTAATTTTATATTTATTTTTTTATATTTATTTTTAAATATTGAGCCTTATTAAAAATAATGTTAAACTAATCCTATTAATGTATAAAATTTATTTTTAAAGAGGTTTAATGTGAAAAATTTATCCACTGATATAAAAAATAAAACTTTTAAAAATGCCTATCTTATATGTGGCGAAGAAGAATATCTAAAACTAAATTATAAAAATCAACTAATAAAAGCTATTTGTGGCGAAGACACAATGAATATGGGGATTTATGAAGGAAAAAATATAGACATAACCGAAATTATCGACAGTTCTAAAACGGTTCCCTTTTTTGCCGACTATAGACTTATCGTATTAGAAAACACAGGTTTGTTCAAAAGTGGCGGAGATCAGCTTAGTGAATATATGAAATCTATACCTGCCACTACTGTTTTTCTTTTTGTGGAAAGCGATGTTGACAAACGAAGCAAAATGTACAAGGCTGTAAAATCCTGTGGATATGTCTGTGAAATCAATCGTCAGAACGAAAACGATATTTCGATGTGGGCAGCAAGAATTTTTGATTTCAATCATAAAAAGATAACTAAATCAAATATGTCTTATTTGATTGCAAATGTCGGAACAAATATGGAAGTTCTTTCACGCGAAATCGAAAAACTTATAAGCTACACTCTTGATAAAAGTGTTATTTCTGCTGAAGATATTGATGCTGTATGTGTAAAACAGCTTAACGTTAGAATATTCGATATGATGGATGCCATATCCGTAAAGAATCAAAAGAAAACTTTAGACTGCTATTATGAACTAATTGCCGAAAAAGAACCCCCAATGCGAATTCTTTTTATGATAAGCAGACAGTTTAATCTTATGCTACAGGCAAAGGACTTGTCTTCGAGAGGTATGAGTAAAGACCAGGTTGCACAGGCTATGGGTGTTCAAGGATTTATTGCCAGAAAATGTATTGCTCAAAGTCGTAATTTTTCTATGGGAGAACTAAAATCCGGTCTTGCAGAGAGTGTGAATACCGAAGCTCTTATAAAATCAGGTATGATGGATGAAAATATCGGTGTTGAAATGCTACTTGTAAAATATAGTAAGAGACAGTAATAGATTTTTAATAAAAACTCAAAAACTGACCTTTTCCTATTATAGAATTAAAAAAACGTCATTTCCTTTAATAGAAAATGACGTTTTTTATATCTTGCTAATTATTAAGCAATTGTGTTAACCATTTTTGTAAGTCTTGAAACTTTTCTAGCAACATTGTTCTTGTGGTAAATTCCCTTTGAACCAGCCATTTCGATAAGCTTTGTTGCTACTGCTAAAGCTGTAGTAGCTACTTCTTTATCATTAGCTGCAACTGCTGCTTCAACTTTTTTTACAGCTGTCTTAACTGCTGACTTAGCTGCTTTGTTTCTTTCATATTTTGTCTGATTAACTAAAATTCTCTTTTTTGCTGACTTAATGTTTGCCATTTTTGTCCACCTCCGTGAAAAATCTTATTGTGATTTCCGTTGAGAGAGATTGGAAATCAAGTTTCACCATCTGCGCCATTGGAAATGCGGACGTTTGACGCAGACACTATCTAGTACTTTACCTTAAATAAATCTTATTGTCAATACCTTAATTTTCATTTTTACTATCATCCCCACCTCTCATCGACTCCATTATATACTTATTGTACTTTTCATATATTGTAATTCCTCCACTAATATCTGTTCTATAAACCTTGCTTCCCTGCATATTTAGTCTTTCTAGTGTCTCACTTCCCGGATGTCCATAAGAATTACCCTCACCCACAGATATAATAGCGTATATAGGATCTACTTTTTCTAAAAATTCCTGACAACTTGAATATTTAGAACCATGATGCGCAACCTTTAAAACAGTAAATTTCTTATTGATTTTTTTTGCTATATCACTTTCTACATTTTCAGAAATATCTCCAGTCAAAAGTGCGTTAAACTGTCCGTTTTGAATTTCTAGCACTGTAGAGTTATCATTTTTATCATCCGCCAACGATGTTTCATTCGGATTAATGCATCTTAAATTTGTCTTTCCAAATTCTAGATAATCACCATTTTTTATATACAAAACATTCACTCCCTTTGCCAGAGCCAGTTCTAAAATCTCCTCAGTATTTTCATCCTCTATATTAATATCCGGCAATACGAGATTTTTTATTTGAACACTGTTTTCACTCTCTAACATTTCCAAAATCCCACTAATGTGGTCCGAATCAGTGTGTGTGATTATTGAATAGTCTATTTTTCTTATCCCCTGTGACTTCAGATAAGGTGTTATTCTATTTTTTGCAATCTGTTTTTCTGTACTACTCCCTCCATCAATCATAATATTTGAACCATTATCAGCATGTATAAAAATCCCATCTCCCTGACCTACACTTAAAAAGGTAATATAAAACGGTCTATACGGAGCATGATAAATCATTACGTTTAATATTAAAAACATCACGGAATAACTGATCCACGCCTTTCTATCTACCAGTTTTTTTCTTCTGTTCTTATTTTCTTTTTTTTCAAAAACCTGGCCCGTTTCTTTTCTTATAATTAATCTATTCTTTTCATCTTCTTCATATCCTCTTCTAATCCGAACCAGAATTAAAACACTTATCAAAAGAATTCCATAATAGACTAGCAGTGTTATAATTTTTGGTTGCCCTATAATAACTGTTGATATTGGATTTTTTGCTGAGATTTTACACAAAAACGTATAAAATTCTAGAATTATGCTTGCAGGTAATATTAATATCTTCCCTATTGTCCTGCTAATAAAAGCACCCACAACTCCTAAAACTGATGAACTTATAACCAAACTCATTAGTGGTACAACTATTAGATTTAATAAAAAAGAAAACGTTGACAGTTCAAAATAATGCCACCCTATAATCGGATTCATTATCAAATTTATTGTGAAATTTAATACGAGCATATCTATAATTTTATTTTTTATTCCCAAAATATATTTTATCTTAGGATAAACTATGATAATGGCTATTATTGCTCCAAATGACATCTGAAAGCCACTATTATAAATCACAAAAGGATTTTTTATCAGAAGTATTAATCCGGCAAGAGATATAGCTGTCAGACTATCATATTTGCGTCCTAAAACCTCACCCATAATTTTTAATATAAACATTGCAGCAGCCCTTATTGTAGCTATACCTAATCCTGACATAATTACAAAAGCCACAATCACACATGTTGATATCGTCGATGAAAATAAAAATCCATGTCTTTTTCTTAATAAATTATAAATTGCAATACCAATAAAACTTATATGTAGTCCGCTTATTGCAAGAATATGTGCAATTCCCGACGTAGAATATAACTCCTTTATCTCCTTATCAAGTTCTGTCTTATCTCCAAGTATTATGGCTGATATAATTCCATTTTTTTCATTGATAACGCTAAACAATCCGCTATTTCCTGTACATATATCTTCTAATTTTGATACAATCTTTTCACGCAAATTGTAAAGGCTGTTTTTTATAAAACTATAATCTGACTCAATAATTTGCATATGATTAAGGCTTACTTTAGCATATATTCCTAAGGACATATAATAATTTTTTGTATCAAAATTTCCTTTATTAGCTGCATTTTCTAATTGTGTTATTTTTCCATTAATGCTAATCTTATTTCCTATTTTTAATTGTGGTTTTTCTGACACTGTAACAAGTATATTTTTGCATCTGTTTTCTTTATCTTTAACTGCTATTTTTACATTTTTCAAATACAAATTGTACCCATAAGTATTTGTTTCGATTTTTTCCACATAACCTACAACAATAGCGTTGCTATCTTCTAGTTCATAAATCCTGTCTCGGATAATCAAAGCTCTGTTCAACAAGAAAATACCTGTCAAAAAAAATAAAAAAGCCACTACAAAAATACTTAAATTCTCACGCATTTTTTTGATGACTTTTTTTAATAATAAAATGACTATAATTATACCTGCCACTAAAAATATCGTAGCAAGTACAATATTATATCTGAATAATACAGTTATCACCTCTCCAAGTACAAAAGCCAGTAAATATGTACAAACCGGTCTTTTTATAACTGTTCCCCTTCTTTCATTGAAATATATTTATTCCAAAATCATAATTTTTAACTTATTCTTATATCCTTTGATTAAAAACAGCTGAACTGTTAATACTTTTTTGTATATCTTTTGTTTTTACAGGATTTTTATTCAGTCTCAGAAACTAAATCCAAATTTCTTATAAAAGGTTCGGATAATGATATATCATTTCTGTATTCTATTACTGAATCTCCCTCTACACTAATCTGAACCTGATGAATATAATCAAGCTCTAACAAAGAATTTACAATCGAATATATAACTAATTTGTTTGGTACAAAGCTTGGCTCTGTCAAAAAATTCTGTCCAAAGTCCACATAACATATGTTTCCCGCTGTCGCAACGCTTATCAGTTCAGTATCCTTTGACAATATTCTTGTATACTTATCTTTCTCTGGTCCCTTTATTAGCTGTTCCACAATAAATTCTTCTTTGGATTTTCCGCCGTATGAAACATTTTTCAGCTTATACTCTTTTAATTTATTACCTCTCGCATTTCCAAAATATAATTTAAAATCATCCATATTCATATCAGTATCGCTGCCACGTAATCCGGATATAAAATCAGATGATTTCATTGATCCCTTTGCATTTTCTTCTGCATTATCTGTTGCTTGTCCATTTTGTCTATAAGGAACTCCCTGCACTGTAAATGCAACAGAGTCCACTTCATCTATCTGATCTAGAGTGCATACAACCGCTGCCCTGCACAAAACTTCATTTTCCGGATTCATCAGATTATATCCTTCACTAAAATCCACAGTCAAAACACCATCCACTAAGGAAAATCTGTTTATCATAACCGAATCAGGAATAGCTCTATTACTCTCTCCAGCCTTATTGGCATGAAGTTGTTCAAGAATTTCTGAAATTTGAGCCTGTATTTCATCACTTTTTAATTTATATCCATAAGCTGTCAACTTCGTTCCACTTGAATCTGCATGATATATCAAAAAATCTGATTTTTGTGACTGTTGTTTTTTTGATGAACACCCCACCAATGCAGCAACAATACACACTGACACTATTAAATTAACAATATATCTAAATCCATTTCTCATGCCAATATTCTCCGCACATCTTCCTGTTACGCAATATATTTTAGAGGTATACGCACTGCAAAAGTTGTGCCTTCTCCTTCTTTGCTGTGAATTTTTACAGACCCATGATGCTTTTTAATAATTTCCTTTGTTATTGCAAGTCCAAGTCCTGTTCCACCTGTTTCTCTTGAACGCGCCTTATCTACTCTAAAGAATCTTTCAAATACACGTTTCTGGTTTTCTTCCGAAATTCCAATCCCCGTATCTGTTACCTTCAGATAAAAATACTGATGGTCTGAATTAAGAGAAACTGTTACCGTACCATCTGTGTTGTTATATTTTATGGCATTTTCTACCAGATTAGTTGCTACACTTGCAAACTTTAACTCATCTACATCAGCAATTACAGGTCTGAAACTTTCAAATATAAGTTCGATATTCTTCTTTTCTGCAATAGGCTTTAATCTTCTAAGTACCGCTTCTAATATTTCATTAATATTGACCGAAGAGATATTAATTTCCGACTCTGATTTTTCCATTCTAACTAATGATAAAAGGTCTGTTATAATATCATTTTCTCTGTCTATTTCCTTAGATATATCCTGCAAAAATTCCTGATATAATTCCTCTGACATTCCTTGCTGTCCGAGCAATGAATCTGCTAAAACTTTCATCGATGTAATTGGTGTTTTTAATTCGTGAGACACGTTAGAAACAAATTCCTGTCTGGATTTTTCCTGAGTATTCAACTTTTCCACAAGCTGACGAAATTCATTGCTAATATCCATTACTTCCTGATAATCTTTTTCTTCTTTTACATTGCCTTTTGCTATTTCTTCTATGGAAACACCTATACGCTTAATAGGTCTTGTAAACATTACTGCACACATCCAGCTGGTAAACAATGCAAGAACAATTATTAGCCAGTTAACAATAACCAAATTTTTGCTTACATATTCTCTGTAGTTTTCTACATCGGCAATGGAATAATTAATATACAAAGAACCTATAACTGTAGTTTTTTGTTCCTCTGTGCCAACTGAAGCTGTTGATGTTATCGGAATGGCAAATTCTATGTATTTATCTTTTTTATTTTCAACCTGAACTGTGTCGCCCTTAAAACTCTTTATAACATTCTCAGATATACAAGTCTTTCCTGTCTCACTGCTATTACTGTCCTTAACAATTACATATCTGCTATTTACAACTTGAATTCTACAATTGTATTCTTTTGCAAGCTGCTCAATTTGAGCATCAACTACCTCTCCATTAGTATTAGATTCTTCTAGATAATTATTATTAACAATATTATTTTTTAGCATAGTATTGTTAGACTTAAAATTATTAATTTTGTTATCTAAATAATTATTTGTAACAACATTAACCATAAAGATACTCGAAGCAAGAGCCGGAACAATAATAGCCACTGCTATAATCACAAAAACTCTCATTTTAAGACTTCGTATTAAATTAATAAACTTTGTAATCTTTTTATCCATGTTATTATCCCTTGAAATAATATCCCATACCCCACTTTGTATGAATGTATTCCGGTTTTGCCGGATTTTCTTCTATCTTTTCTCTTAATCTTCTAACATTAACATCCACAGTTCTTGCATCCCCCGGATACTTAGAACCCCAAATAATGTTAAGTAACTGCTCTCTACTGAAAATTTTGTTAGGATTTTCTGCTAAAAGCTTTAAAATGTCAAACTCCTTTACTGTAAGTCGTATTTCCTTTTCATCTATATAAAGGCGTTTTGCTTCAATATCCAGTCGCATTTTTCCTGATGTAATTGTCTTTGGTTCTTCTGGTTTTGCAGGCATTTTACGCTTATTTCTTCTTACAATAGCCTTCATTCTAGCTTTTACTTCCAATATATTAAATGGCTTTGTAATGTAATCATCTGCTCCATATTCCAGGCCCAAAATCTTATCCATATCATCACCCTTTGCTGTAAGCATAATAATCGGCATGTCCGAAAATTCTCTAATCTGCTGACACACCTCATATCCTGATAGAATCGGAAGCATAAGGTCTAATAATATAATATCATATTCAGACTCTTTAGCTTTATCTACCGCTTCCTGTCCGTCATATGCACAATCCACTTCATAGCCTTCCTGCTCTAAGCTAAATTTTAACCCCTTAACAATTAATTTCTCATCATCAACAACTAATGCCTTCATCTATTAACCTTTCTCAATTAACAGTAATCATTTTTTCAATATTCGAATACGTGGATTCTCCTATTCCTGACACATTTTTTATGTCCTCTTTAGACTTAAAATCACCATTTTCTTCCCTGTAGGCTATAATGGCTTTCGCTCTTGTTTCTCCAATACCTGACAAAGTAGTTAACTTAATAATATCTGCCGTATTAATGTTAACAAGATTTTCTTCTTCATCTGAAGTGCTATTGTCTGATTTTTCATCATTAGCAGCTTCTTCTTTTAAGGATTTTTCGTATTCTTTTTGTGACAAAATAATCAGATTCTGACCATCCTCTAAGGTTTTTGCCATCTCAATCCCACTTTTTTGTGCCTTATCAGTAAGACCTCCTGCCTTATCTATTGCCATGAAAACCCTATCACTGCTTTTAAGACAATAAACTCCCGGATTTTCGACCTGTCCGCTTACATATACATAAATCAAATCTTTATCTACAACAGTGGATTGCTGCGTACTGCTATCCACTTGCTTTTCTAAAGAAATCTGGGAATTTTTGTCCTGACAACCTGCAAAAATAATCAAAAAAGTAATTACCGTTATAACTATATAATTTATTCTATTTAACATTCAATCTCCTCTCAGGAGTTTCCCCATGAATGTATAAATTAATTGTACAAAATAATTTTTCAGTTATCAACATTCATTTTCAACAATTTTAAAAAGTTTTATCTCTCAAAAATAAAAATTCCTACAATTGCAATTGCTGCACCTAACAACTTACTCCACTGAAAGTCGACCTTTTCCACCCCAAACATTCCAAACACTTCTATAAGATATGCTATTATTATCTGAGATACCACAATTAACAACACTGCATTAGCCGGACCTAAACTATTCATACTCTTTATAACAGTAAGAGTTATGAATGCTCCGATTACTCCTCCTAAAAGCATATATTTGTCACTCATTTGAAACATTCCCATCACGTTTTGTCTCCCTGTGATAAACCATGCCACAATACATACAACAAATGCTGTCAATTGTACCCACGAATTAGCAGCCCATAAGCTACTGTTTTTTGTAACTTGAGTATTAAATACTCCCTGCACACTCATAAGTGCTCCTGAAATCAATGCTATGATAATCCCCCACATATCACTACCTCCAATTACAATACTTACAGGTATTTTCTGCATTTTTTGATATTTTATTCCTATTGTAATCCACAAAAAAGTCAGGCATCTTATATTTCGCACTAAATTAGGCCTAAAATCCTAACATTTAAGGTGCGATATATCTGCCTGACTTTTTATTTTTCTAAAAACACTAAACCTGGTGTTCTAACTCCTAGTTTACTGTCACTTTTAATTTTCCATCAATAATTTCTATTTTTTCTCCGGCAAGATTGAATATGCTATATTAGTAGCATGGTCAGCTATTCTTTCTAAGCCAATAACCAAATCAGTAAAAATAAGTCCTGCTTCTATCGAACACTCTCCCTGTGCCATACGCATAACATGAGCTTCCTGATTTTCAATTTTCATCTTGTCTATTATATCTTCTAATTCGTTAACAAGGTTGATATTTGATTCATCTTCATAAACAAAAGTTTTTACAGATTCATCATATATTTCAATAACCTTATTATACATATTTTGAATTTCTTCACTGCCCTGTGCTGAAAATCTTATACCTTCACTTTTTTCTTTAAAAGCATCATCCATAATATTTACTGCATGGTCACCAATACGTTCGATATCAATAACTACGTGGAATAATCCGCCTAATCTTTCTCTATCCTTTATTGGCATACCATACTGATTCGCCTTAACCATATATTCTGTAATTCTATGACTTAAGTAATCTATGTATTTTTCGCGCTTATACACTTCCTGACTTGCGTTTTTGTCTCTTTCAATAAGCGCTGACATAGCAGCTTCTAAATTTGCTCTTGTCATTGTAGCCATACGTTCAATTTCCTGTACAATCTCAACCATGGCTGTAGATGACTTCGGAGTTTTTGACACCCCAATATATTTTAACATAAGTTCATCTTCATTTTCTGTTTCATCACCATTTGAACGAATAACCTTCTTTGATAATTTTACCAATAATCCTGCACAAGGGAATAAAATTATACACTGGAATGTTTTAAACAATGTATCTGCATTTGCAACGAATCTTTTGAAATCACCTGAATCACTGATTTTCATAATTCCGTCAATAACAGGCGTGCTTGCAAATGCCAAAATAATCGATATAACAACCAGTCCTACCACATTAAACATTACATGAATAAATGCTGTTCTTTTAGCATCCTTGTTAGTATTAAATGATGCCATAACTGCAGGTGTACATGAACCAATATTAGCTCCTAAAATAAAATATAGACAAGATAATGGTTCCACAAGACCTGAACCTGCAAGTAATACCAAGACACTGACTGTAACTGATGAGCTTTGAACCAAAACTGTCAAAACAAGACCTATCAATACAGCAATTACCGGATTTCCCAGATACTCAAATATCTTAACCAATGACTCATATTCCGGTATTTTTCCTAAAGCTCCTGTCATAAAATTAATTCCAAGAAACAAAGCACCAAAGCCAAAAATAACTGATGCTATTTTTTTAAGTAATGGTCTTTTTCCAAACATTAATACAGCTGAACCAATAAAAATAATAAACGGTGCAACCGCTGTCAATTTCAGCGAAACAAGCTGTGATGTTATCGTTGTTCCAATATTAGCACCAAAGGTTAATCCCACGGATTTTTCAAGCGTTAACAATCCTGCATTTACAAAGCTTACTTCCATAACCGTTGTTGCTCCGGAAGACTGAATAAATGCAGTAAATAACGCACCGAATACAACTGCTGTAAATCTGTTCTTAGTGCATCTGTCTAACACACCTCTAAGCTTCTCACCTGCTGCCTGCTGCAAACTGTCACTCATATACTTCATTCCGAATAGAAAAAGTGCAAGGCCGCTAAGTAATTCTGTTATCATTGCGTACATATCTACTATAAACTCCTCTTTAATTCTTATATTTGATTTTTGTCACAACAATTAGTGTCAAATCCATGTAAGATATTAACATATATTTTGTTTTAAGACTAGTTCTATCTTTATAATTAACAAGAAATTAGCACAAAAAAACATACCGGCAGACATTTTCATCTCAAATATTAATCCTACATTCAAAATAAAACTTAACTGGTATGTTTTTATAATAATTTACAGTTACAAATATTTGTTTAATTTTCTTTGATAATTGTTTTTATAAACATTGGCTTAAAATTCCAATCATTTCATCAACATTTTCTTTAGTTATTATAAGAGGCGGCACCATTCTAAGCACATCACTTCCTGCCGAAATTACCAATAAGCCCTTTTCAATGGCTTTGTTTACAGTGTCAATGACAGGCGTTGTAAGAACAAGTCCCTGCATAAGTCCCTTGCCTCTTCTAGCTATAACGTTATCAAATTTTTCTACTAATTTATCAAGCTGTTCTTCTAAATAGCCACTCACCTCATTAACATGGCTTAAAATATCCATTTCATCAAACATATCAAACACCTTTGATACCGCCGCTGTAGCTAATGGATTTCCACCATATGTCGTTCCATGGTCACCCGGAACTAAAGAATCACAGCATTTTTCTCCTGCAACAAAAGCTCCCACAGGAACTCCACATCCTAATGCTTTGGCTGTTGTTATAATATCAGGCATAACATTATAATTCTGGAATGCATATATTTTTCCTGTACGTCCCATTCCACACTGTATTTCATCACAAATCATAATAATGTCATTATCGTCACAGATTTTTCTTATGCCTTCCATAAATTCATTAGTCGCCGGATATATTCCGCCTTCCCCCTGTACAGGCTCTAAAATTATTGCACAAGTCTTTTCATTTACTAATTTTTTCACACTTTCTAAATCATTAAATTCTGCAAATTTTATTCCCGGAATCATCGGTCCAAAAGGCTTTTGATAATGATCATTTCCTGTTAAGGCTAAAGCTCCCATAGTCCTTCCATGGAATGAGTGATTCATCGCAATAATCTCATGGTCAGATGTCTTATCTCTGTCATAGGCATATCTTTTTGCCATTTTGAGCGCACCTTCTATAGCTTCTGCACCACTATTTGTAAAGAAAACTTTTTTAAGTCCTGCTGCATCTGCTACTTTTTTTGCCGCTTCAATGGCTGGCACATTATAATACAGATTAGAAGTATGAATCAACTTATCAATCTGTACTTTTAATGCATCGTTATACTCTTTGTTACCGTATCCTAATGCGAATACTGCTATTCCTGCTGCAAAGTCTAAATATTTTTTCCCATTTACATCATATAAATATACGCCTTCACCTTTGTCTAAGACAATTTTGAATCTGTTATATGTATGTACTAAATATTGCTCTCCCTGTTCCATATAATTATTAGCTGTCATTTTTTCGTCCTTTCCTGTCAGATTTTATTCCAATCTAACTTAATGTCCTATTCTGAAAACTTTTCCTGCTCATCATCTAAAATTGCAGTTCCAACACCCTTATTTGTAAATATTTCCAAAAGGATACTATGTGGAATTCTGCCATCTAAAATATGTACTCTTGAAACTCCATTCTTTATGGCATCCATACAGTTTTTAATTTTAGGTAGCATTCCTCCTGCAATTATGCCATCCTCAATTAATTTTTCAGCTTCTGCCACAGTCATTTCTGAAATAACACTACTGCTGTCGTCCTTATCCATATAAACGCCTTCTGTATCTGTTAAAAATGCTAACTTTTCTGCTTTCACAGCTTCTGCAATTGCACTTGCAGCATCATCTGCATTAATGTTATATCCATGATACTCTTCATCAAGTCCTATCGTACAAATAATCGGTAAAAAATCATCATCTAATAATTCTAAAAGGATATCTTTGTTTACATGAGTCACCTCTCCAACATAACCAATATCTTCACCATCTGATAATTTCTTCTTAACAGTCAAAAGTTTTCCGTCTTTTCCACTGATACCGATTGCACGTACACCAAGCTGTTCTACAATCTGAACAAGTTTTTTATTTACACTATTAAGAACCATTTCTGCCGCTTCTAGCGTTTCTTCATCAGTTACTCTTAATCCATTAATAAACTTAGTTTCCATGCCAAGTCTGTCAATGTGACGACTAATCGCTTTACCACCACCATGTACAATAATCGGCTTAAATCCAACCAGTTTTAGAAGTGTAATGTCCTGAATAACGCTTTTCATAAAACTTTCATCAAGCATTGCACTTCCACCATACTTGACAACAATAATCTTTCTGTTAAATCTCTGGATATAAGGTAATGCTTCAATTAACACATCTCCCTTTTCAATCCATTTTTCCATATGTAAATTTTGTTGTCCCTTCATTATCATTTGACTGTACCTCTCCTATCTTTGTTTTGCTCATTTCTATTTTTTCACAAAATGGCATTTACGAATTTATTATCATTCCTTCAAATTAATAATCACGCTCTATATCATTTCAATTTCATTAGAAGGTAAAGCTATAAATCACCTTCCAATAATCAGTTAGCTTCTGTAATCTGCATTTATGCTAACATATTCATGTGTCAAATCGCATCCCCATGCTGTTGCATAAAACTCGCCCATCTTTACATCGGCTATCGCTGTAACTTCCGGTTCTGAAAGAATTGTTGTGGCAATTTCCTCGCTATAATCTGTTGCCATTCCATTTTCTACTATTTTTAGTTTTCCTGCAGCACTTTCAAAATAAATATCTACAATATCAGGATTGAACTTAGCTCTTGAATAACCCATTGCACAAAGGATTCTGCCCCAGTTTGCATCATGACCATAGATTGCAGCTTTTGTAAGACTTGAAGTAACTATTGATTTTGCAAGTGTCACTGCCTGTTCCTTACTTTGTGCATTTATTACTTTTACCTCAAACAATGCTGTTGCGCCTTCTCCATCTCCGGCAATTTTCTTTGATAAATATTCGTTTACAGCATGAAGTGCTTCTACGAATTTGTAATATTCTTCATTTTTTTCTGTAATCTGTGGATTTTGTGCCAAACCATTAGCTAAAAGCAATACTGTATCATTAGTTGATGTATCACCATCTACAGAAATCATATTAAATGTATCCTTAATGTCATTACTTAATGCTTCATATAACATTGACTTTGAAATGTTTACGTCTGTTGTTATAAATCCTAGCATTGTACACATATTAGGATGAATCATTCCTGAGCCTTTACACATTCCACCTATTGTAACTTTTTTCCCGGCTATTTCGAATTCAAAAGCTATTTCCTTTGGTACTGTATCTGTTGTCATAATTGCTTCAGCTGCAAGGTGTCCGCCCTCTAAGCTAGAATCAAGTGTTGGAGCAAGCATTCCAATACCGTTGACAATTATGTCCATTGGGAGCTGCTTTCCGATAACACCTGTTGATGCTACTAGTACACTGGTTTTTGAAATATCTAATGCACTTGCTGTAGCTTCTGCCATTTCTTCACAGTATTTCATTCCTATTTCGCCTGTGCAGGCATTTGCTACACCACTGTTACAGACTACTGCCTGTGCGTAGTCATTTTCATATATCATTTTTTGGTCCCATTTGACCGGTGCTGCTTTTACCTGATTGGTAGTAAATGTTCCTGCCGCTACACATGGTACAGCACTGTAAATCATTGCCATATCCTTTTTATCTTTTTTTATTCCTGCTTTTAAGCCCATGGCAGAAAAGCCTTTTGGTGCAGTTACACCGCCATATATTTGTTTCATAATGTTTAGGTTCCTTTCTTATTCAGATTGTATATATTTAAGTCACTTTTGCACAGCCTATGTTCAGCTCGATTCCGGTTGCCTTGTGGCCTTCATCGAGCTTTAGTTGTGCATGTGATTGGAATATTCATAGCACCCAAAACACGATTCCATCGTGTTTTTCGTCTATCGCTTTTGCACAGCCTATGTTCAGCTCGATTCCGGTTGCCTTGCAACCTTCATCTCGCTGTGGTTGTGCATGTGATTGGAATATTCATAGCACCCAAAACACGATTCCATCGTGTTTCACGTCTATCGACGTGTACAAGAGAAAGAAACATATTCAGAGTGTGAGCAAGCTCCCACTCTGAATTTTTCTTTCTCTTGTTCAGGTGCTATGGAAACATTGGCACTTGTTGTAGTCCCGTGTTTTCTTCCAATCCATACATTATGTTCATGTTTTGGACTGCCTGGCCTGCTGCTCCTTTTATCAGATTGTCCATTGCTCCCATCATTATTATTCTGCCTGTTCTTTCGTCTATTTTGAAGCTGACATCTACGAAGTTGCTTCCTTCTACCCATCTTGTTTCTGGTGGTTCACTATTTTCTAATACTCGCACAAAGTATTCATCTGCATAGTATTTATCATATACCGCTTTTAGTTCTTCATATGTCATTGTTTTTTTCAATGTTGCATATGATGTTGCAAGTATTCCTCTTTGCATTGGTATCAGGTGCGGTGTAAAGTTTATCATGACTTCTTCGCCTGCTGCATAGCTTAACTGTTCTTCTATTTCCGGTGTATGTCTATGATTTGCAACTCCGTATGCTTTACAGTTTTCGTTTACTTCACAGAACAGGTTGTTTACTTTTGCTCCCCTGCCTGCTCCTGACGTTCCTGATTTTGCATCTATTATTATTGATTTTGGATCTATTAACCCTTCCTTTACCATTGGATATATTGATAAAAAGCTACATGTTGGGAAGCATCCCGGATTTGCCAGCAATCTGGCTTTTTTTATTTTTTCTCTATTCACTTCACAAAGTCCATATACTGCTTCATCTATAAATTGTGGACTCTGATGCTTTATTCCGTACCATTTCTCGTATGTAGCCACATCTTTTATTCTAAAATCTGCGCTTAAGTCTATTATTTTTACTTTATTTAATATATCTTCATTTACAAGCGAACCACAAAGTCCCTGTGGTGTTGCTGTAAATATTACATCTACAGCATTAGCTAGTTCTTCCATGTTATCATCCATACATTTTGAATCTACTATCTGAAACATGTTCTTAAATACATCTGCATATTTTTTGTCAACATAGCTTCTAGAACCATACCAAACTACTTCTGCCTGTGGATGTTGCTGTATTAATCTAACGATTTCTGCTCCTGCATAACCTGTAGAGCCGATTATTCCGACTTTTATCATAATTTTCGTCCTCCAAAATAATTATCTTCCATATTATATCTTTATAGCTTATACAAAACCATATAATTGTCGCATATACAGTTTAATCTTTTCCAAACCAAATTACAATAACTTTGTGCATTTGTTTTAAGTAGATACTAATATACATCTTTTATGAATATTATGCAATATTTTTGTATAAAAATACATTCTTTCCAATTTTTTCTTGCATTTTATGCATATCTGCTGTATAGTAACTCATGGAAAGAAAAGTGAACTTTGTTTTCACTTTATATTTTATATATGGAGGATTTTTATAATGGCAAAGGAAAAAGTTATTCTTGCATACTCAGGCGGACTTGATACTACAGCTATCATCCCTTGGTTAAAAGAAAATTATGATTATGATGTTGTATGTTGTTGTGTAGACTGCGGACAGGGTAATGAATTAGATGGTCTTGAAGAAAGAGCAAAATATTCCGGCGCAGCAAAATTATATATAGAAGATATTACTGATGAATTCTGTGACGATTATATTGTTCCTTGCGTTCAAGCTGGTGCTGTATATGAAAACAAATATCTTTTAGGTACTTCTATGGCTCGTCCGGGAATTGCAAAAAAATTAGTTGAAATCGCAAGAAAAGAAGGCGCTGTTGCTATTTGTCATGGTGCTACCGGAAAAGGTAATGATCAGATTCGTTTCGAACTTTCAATTAAGGCTCTTGCTCCTGAAATTCAGATTATAGCACCATGGAGATTATGGG
>CAYWUE010000020.1:0-31211 GCA_964461415.1 uncultured Eubacterium sp. | reverse complement strand
GACTAAAATCTACTTCGCCCCTTTCAAAGTGGAAATAAACTTTTCACTTCAGCAAATATAAAAAACATACAAAAAAGTATTGATAATTATATCTCTCTGCGATATAATTAAAAACAATAAAATGGAAAGGTTGAATTAAAAGATGAGAAAGAAACTTTTATGTCTAAGTTGTTTGTTTCTTTTATCAGTAGGTTCATTAGTTGGATGTGGTGATAACAATAAATCATCTGCTAAAGAATTAGCATTAAAAGATGGAATATTGTCATGGGAAGGCACAGAAGAAGCAACATATAAGGTGAATCTTGGCTATGAAGAAATAACAGTTGACGAAAATCAAGTAGACCTTACAGACACTATTACTGAAGAGGGTCAATACAATATTTTGGTTACTAAGCTTGATGGAGACAAGGAACAACAGGTGGGTGAGATTGACATTGATGCAGTAAAATGCGATAAGGCAGACATATCCGTAGTGGAAGATAAAGAGGGAAATCCTTATTTTGAATGGACAATATCTGATGGAGCATCAGGTTGTCAGTACAATTTATATGACGGCAAAGGATTTTGTACAATAGAGCCGGAAGATGGGAAATATAAAGTGGCTATTGGCGAATCGTACCAGAAACTTATATCTGTAAAGGTTGATGGAAGCTCAGAAGGTAATACTTTAAAGTTTGATAGCAACACTTCTTATACATATGAAAGTAATGAGATATTCAATTTTGCTGAATTATCTAAGTACCCATTTGTATTTACAAGTAAGGGAGATGCTATTGAAACATTTAAGGCGGGCACAACTCTTACAAAGGGTGTTTATGAATTAGAAGTAAAATATTTTGCAATGAATTCTAATGGACAGAAGTTATCAGGTAATGGTGCATGGGGACGTAGAATGGTTGACAATAGAGAAGAAATCTGGATATGTGCGACAGACCTTGATAATGGCAAAAAATTTGAATCAGGTAATACTATTCCGATGCCGAATAAGGCAGTGACTAAGAAGATGCTTCTTAATGTGGATAAAGCAGGAAATGCCGTATTTAATATGTATGACTTTAAGACTAACGAAATGATTGTTATTGGTGACATTATTTATAATGGCAAGAGTGTTATGTCTGAGGAAGTTAAAGAAACTACAACAGAAAAAATCGAACCATTAGATGTAAACAAACTTGACAATTATCTTGCAGTATACAGAGCAAATGGTAAGTATATTGCAGAAGGTGCAATCACAGATTATCAGGTGGAAGTTCCAATCAACCTTCCTGACGGTGAATATAAAGTAGAAGTTACATTTAATGTATGTAACAGCGATGGCACAATGATAGCCGGAAATGGTTTGTGGGGCAGACGTGTAATGGATACTGAGCAGGCTAAGATGAAATGGCTTAACGAGTATACAGTTGATACATATGAAGGTGTAGATTTGCCTAAGCCTACAGACGATGTGACTGCTAAGTTTACAGTACAGGTTAAGAATGGCAAGTTCAGTCTGTTATTTGCAGACTTTAACCAGGGCGAAATGGTTCTTATAAAGAAGGCCGCAGAAGCACAGGAAGCAGCTGCCGGAGATACTTTTGTATCAGAAGGTGTCGGCTGGGTGGCTGAATGGTTTAGAGTTCAGACTACACTTAAGAAGAGAGCACAGATAGAAGTTGAAATCACTTATAAGGTTTCTAAGGAAGATGGAAGCAACCTGACCGGTAATGGTTTATGGGGACGAAGAATTGTAGATGAGTTGACTAATCACTGGATTTGTGCAGATTTAGTTGACAAGAAGTTCCCTGAAAGTAAAGGTTCTTTAACTCCGGCTAATAAGACAGTAACTAAAAAAATGCAAGTTACTACAACTAAGTTTGGAGTATTCAAATTAGAAATGAGAGACTTCTTAGAAGGTGAGACAGTTAAGATTGTAGATATAAAATACAAAGGAAAGAGCATTTTAGCTAAATAAACCAACCAAAAATATTTGTTGTGAGTGATTGAATATGTAATGACAACAAACATTGGTTGAAAAATAAAGAACGATATTAAATGGATGGTATTTGATAGGTGTTTCACAAATGTCTAGATAATGTTTGAAGATGAAAGGAGCAAACGATGAGAAAGAAAATTTTATGTTTGGCATTAGCATTAACAATGTCCACAAGCCTATTTGGCTGTGGCGGAGCTAAAACAACAACAAAGGTAGACAGTAGCAAAACAACATTACATGTAGGTTTATTTAAAGGTGGTATTGGTGATACATGGTTAAAGGATGTAATCACAAAATTCGAAGAAAAATATGCTGATACAAGTTTTGAAGATGGAAAAAAAGGTGTTCAGGTAATTATTGGTGATTATAACAGAACAACAATGGAAGGTGATACATTAAAAGATTTAGTATCAACATCACAGAATGATGTGTTCTTTACAGAAGGTTTGTTTTATCCATATTGGGTAAATAAGGGATATATGCTTGATATCACAGATATGGTTAATGAAACAATTGAAGGCGAAGATAAGAGCATTGCAGACAAAATGGATGAAGACTACAAAAATTCATTAACAATGGATGATAAGATTTATGCACTTCCTTATTATCAGGCTAACTGGGGATTTGTATACAATGCAACATTGTTTGATGAAAAAGGCTGGTATTTTGCAAAAGATGGTTCGTTCACAGATTCAAATGGAGATTTGTCAGAAGGACCTGATGGAAAAGCAGGTACATATGATGATGGTATGGCTGCAACATATGAAGAATTTTATACACTTTTAGACAGAATAGTTCAGGATAACTGCATTCCACTTCAGTGGTCAGGTGCAAGCCAGGATTACGTTTCATGGTTAATTGGTGAAATGGCAGCAGATTATGAAGGATATGATAACTTCATGATGAATTATACATTAGATGGTACAGCTACATTAGTAAAAACAGATTCTGTAGATTATGACAAGATGACATATAAAACAGAAAAAGTAAAAATCACAGATGATAACGGATATGAATTAGGCAGACAGGAAGGATTATTACACGCAACAAAATTCTTAGAAACAATAGTACAGAATGATACATGGTATCAGGCTAATACATGTTTATCAGGTTCATACAAACAATCAGATGCTCAGCTTGCTTTTGTAAAGAATACATCAACTACAGAACAGCAGCCAATAGCAATTATGATTGATGGTACATGGTGGGAAAATGAAGCTACATCAGCTTTCCAGGAAACATACGGAACAGGTGCAACAAAGTTTGACAGCGAAATGGAATACAAGGTTATGCCTTTCCCTAAAGCAACAAAAGAAAAAGTTGGCAGTGAAAATATAATGGTATCACCTATGGATTGCTATGGATTTATTAATGCAAACACAGATCAGGCAGACTTAGCCAAAATGTTTTTACAGTTCTGTCATACAGATGAAAATATGAAGAACTTTACTGAAACAACAGGAGTTATGAAACCTTATGAATATGAAGTTGATGATAGTAAGCTTACATCATATGCTAAATCTTACTTAGAAATGTCACAAAACAGCAAGTTATTGTTCCCAATGAGCAATAGCAAGGTATATGTATATTCACCTTCAGAATTTAGAGTTGCAAGACTTATGACTACAAAGTACTCAAGTGATCAGGATGGAACAGTAATTATATCAAATGTCTTGACGATGACATCAGGAAATGAATATCAGTACAGTACAAAAGATGTATTTGAAGGATATTATAACTATAGAAAAAATGTACAGTGGAGTGCATACAATAGTATATTAAAATAATTTTATACATTGAATATAATACCTGTGCTTCTAGTTGTTGCACAGGTATTGTAAAAGGAGACGGACGATGAAATCAAATTCTAAGAAGAAGAATGATTTGAGATTTTATTGCATTATGATGGCGTTGCCAATTATACAGTTTTGTATAATGTGGATTGGTTCAAATACAAACTCAATATTATTAGCATTCAAGTCATATGATGAAAATCTTAATGCTACATATACATTGGGTAATTTTATTGAAGTATTTCAGCGTATAGCTACTGATAATGTAGTAAAATCAGCTTTTTTGAATTCGGCAATATTTTATATATGTTCACAGGTGTTAACGATACCTATATCTTTAGCGATTTCTTACTATTTTCATAGAAAATGGAGATTTAGCAGAGGATTAAAAACATTATTGTTTTTGCCTTCTGTAGTTGCAGGTGTTGCTACTGTAACATCATTCTATATTATTTCAGATAGATTGTATCCGGCTATTGTGCAAGCCATAACAGGTGAACAAGTTATGGGACTTATTGCGAATAATGAAACACAATTTGCATTATTCCTATTTTATAATGTTTTCTTTTCATTGGCAGGTGGATTTATATTTTTTAGCGGTTCTATGGGTGGTGTGGATACATCATTGCAGGAAGCTGCAAGAATTGACGGAGCAAGTTCATTTCAGGAATTTATACATGTTATTTTGCCGATGATTTATCCTACAGTTTCTGTTTGGATAGTATCTGGTACAGTTAATTACTTTGTAAGTGATTTTTCGATGTATGCATTCTTTAAAACATCAGGAGCTACAGAGCTTAATACATTAGGTTATTATTTCATAAGCGGTATTATGAACTTTGGGGAACAAAGATATCCGTTTTATGCGGCATTTGGTCTTGTTCTTACAGCTATGGCATGTGTTATAACATTCTCGCTGCGTGCTCTGCTTAATAGAAAAGATCCTTTTAGAGATGAGGAAGGAGGTAAGAAACGTGGCAAAGGTAAAAACAAGTAAAAAAAATAAAATCAAGACACCGCTTGTAGGAAATATTATGTTTGTTTTCCTTATGATATATGCATTACTACTTTTGTTTCCTTATATATTCGCGTTAATTACTTCTGTAAGAACAATGAGTGACATATCGGGAGATATAATTCATGTGTCAAGCTTTACGCTGGAAAATTATATGAAGGTATTTACAGAATTTAATTATCCGGTAACAATGAGTGATGGCTCGGCAGGTGCATATTATTTTGATGGTCTTTTGGTTAATTCAGTATTATATGCAGTTGGTGGTGCTTTTTGTGCATCGATGATTCCATGCATTGTTGGATATTGTTGTGCAAGATATAAATACAAATTTAGTACATTTATAGAACTTATGGTATATGTTCTGATGGCTGTACCTATTGTAGGTTCTACAGCATCAGAAATTCAGGTTACACAGAAAATTGGAATTTATGATAGTATACCTGGAATGTGGTTTATGAAATGTGGTTTTATAGGAATGTATTTCTTATTGTTCCATGCTACTTTTAAGACTATTCCAAAGGATTATGAGGAGGCAGCATATATGGATGGGGCAGGACCTTTTGCTATATTCTTTAAAATAATGTTGCCATTAGGAAAAAGTTTGTTCTTTACAGCATTTATATTGCAATTTGTAGCATTATGGTCGGATTATTCAGCACCAATGTATTTCCTTCCATCTCATCCTACATTAGCTTTATCATTGTTAGAATTTTCTAAATCCTCAACAACAAGTACAGCAATGCAGCTTGCAGCATGTGTGCTTTTATGTATACCAACAGTAACTATCTTTACAATATTTACTGATAAGTTTACAACCAATATGCAGGCAGGAGGTATTAAAGGATAATGAAAAAAAAGATAATAGCTGTAGCATGTGCAGCCATGTTAGTTATTGGCTCAGTGATTCCAACAGTTGTGGAATCTAAAGGAGATGAGACAAATTATAAATATTTAGATTCAAAAGGAAATATTGACCTTACAGGCTATTTTGATGTAAAAGGTGCAAAAAAGACTTTGACAAGTAATAGTATCAATTTTGAATTAACCGGCAGTGAAGCGACAGTGACATTCAATAAAGATTTGGCTACTAATGGATTTAATGTATTATTCAATGTAGCAGGAAAGAAAGATACTGTTGAAAAAGTCGAATTTATTGCTACAGACTCAGAAGATGAAAACAAGAGCATAATTCTTGGATTCGGAAAAATGAACAAAGAAAATGTAAGTGTTAATTTAAACAATAGTAACCGTTCATATATGGCGAAGGGCACTTTTGTGGAAAACGGAAAAACAGACATTAATTTTTCGTATGATGCAGAAGCTTACAGTTTTACAGATAAGAATATGTTCAATATTCCGGTAACATCTTATATGAGTGGTGAGGCATTCTCAGGGTTCAAAACAGGAAAAATTAAATTACAGATTAAAGTTAAGGGTGTTAAAGGTTCAATACTTTCTGTAAAGATGATTAACTCACAGAGATTTACCAAAAATAATACAAATGACAATGTGACACCATATATTTGTATTCCACAGCAGATAAAAAAAGCAAATTACGGTTCTATAATAAAGACACCGATTGCTTTTGCAATGGATGTATTAAGTGAAAATAGTACAATAAAGATGACTGTTACTTCGCCGGATGGAAAAACTGTTAAAGATACTGATGGAAAGGAATTAAAAGATGTAGACCCTTCTACACAGTACAAAATAAAAATAGAGCAGTATGGTTCATATAGATTAACATACAAAGCATCTGATGGAAAAAATACAACAAGAAATATCACATATCAAATTGCTATAGGTGATAATCATTCTCCTGAAATTGCTCTTGAGGAAGAAATGCCTGAAACAATTACAGTGGGAGAAACATTAAATATTCCAAATGTAAAAATTACAGATAATTCTTCAAAGGAAAATGATATAACAAAGTATATAACAGTAAGAGACCCACAGGGAAGAATTAAAAATGTAACGGATAGTGTGAAAATCACAGAAGCCGGAAGATATGTTGTTACATTTGGTGCTATGGATGAATCAGGTAACGTAGTAAGACAGCAGGCAGTTGTAGTTGCGAAGGAGAAATAGGCATGAAAAAGAATATATTGAAAAAAAGTATTGCGTTAACATTAAGCCTTGCAATGATTACAGGATTGTGTGCTTGTGGAAACGATGAAACAACTAAAAATGTTTCGGTCAAAGGTGATAGCGCAAGCGTAATGGACTATGAAAAACCAAAGGCTGAAGTCAAATATACAGACTATGATTTTGTTAAAGATGGAAAATCAGATTATAAAATATTAGTTTCTGCTAAACCGACTGAAAACGAACAGTTTGCTGCAGAGGAATTACAGTATTTTCTAAAGGAAGCTACTGGATTTAAGTTAGAAATTGTAAAAGAAGGAAAAGAAACACCATCAGTTTATATCTCTGTTGGAGCTACAAAAGCTAGGGATAAAGCCGGAATAAAACCTGATTATGCTGAGTTAAAAACTAACGGATATATTATCAAAACTATCGATAAAAACTGTTATATAACTGGCAGCAAGGATTTTGGTACAAGAAACGGTGTATACGGTTTCTTAGAGAGAGCTTTTGATTACGAATATTATGCAGAAGACTGTATCAATTTAAAAGAATCACAGAATGAAAAATTGGCAGATTTTGATGTTAAAGATATTCCGGATTATGAATGGAGAACAGCTAACAATGGCGAACTTATCTTTGATGCGACAAAGACATACCGTATGAGAATGAACCAGACAGAAGAAATTTATGTTTTAGGTCATTTATGTCACTGCTCATTCACATTGGTTAGCCCGACAACATATGATTACACATCAAAGGAATATAAAGATTGGTTCTCTGAAACAATCAATGCAAAATCCGGATTGCCTTCACAGTTATGCTACTCAAATGAAGATATGCATGAAATATTTATTAAAAACTTAGTAGATACAGTATCAAAAAGTGATTGCCCTGTAATGTTAATGGGTATGGAGGATAATGTTGAATGGTGTACATGTGACAAGTGTAAGGCATCAAAAGAAAAATACGGAACTAATGCAGCTGTAGTTGTAAAATTAATCAACAAAGCTCAGAAAGCTGTAAACGAGTGGTTTGAAAAGAATAAGCCTGGAGAAGAACCTACAAGACTTATTATGTTCGCCTATTATGAAACAGAAAAACCACCTGTTAAATATAATCAAGAAACAAAGACATATGAAGCAATTGATGACAGCGTAAAGCTTAATGAAACATCAGGTATTATGTATGCTCCAATCAATGCTATTTATTCAAAGAAATTCGAAGATGATGTAAACGCATCAGTACAGAGTAATATTGAAGGATGGGCTGCGTTAACAGACAAGATTCATATTTGGATATATTCAATTCTTACAAGTAATGGTTTGTTATTGAATGATACTTTTGAAGTGCTTCCGGATAACTATAGATATTTATTATCAAATAATGCAGTATCAATGATTGATCAGACAGATCCATATCAGGAAAACTGTAATACAGGCTGGGCTAGAGCACAGCAGTATGTACAGTCAAAGGTTCAATGGGATACAACACTTAATATGGAAGATTTGTTGAAAGATTTCTTTAAGAACTATTTCGGTGAAGCTGCTGACACAATGTACAAGTTATTTATCGAACAGCGTGAATGGTTCACAAATATTTATAGTAACCTTGGTGCATCAGGAAAAATTTCAGACGATTTAGTAGATGTAAGTTATTGGAAATATGCACAGCTTAAAGGCTATTTGGCAGAAATTGACAAAGCATATGAAGATATAGCTTCATTAAAAGCAACAGATGAAAAGAAATATGAGCAGATTTATGATAGAATAGCATTAGAAAGTATGCAGTTTAGATACATTATGCTTATGTTATATCCAAATGAATATGATGAACAGGAACTTCAGACAATGAAGACAGCATTCAAGATGGACTTTGAAAGATTCGGTTTAATATCCTATGCTGAAGGTTGTGATATGTCAGATATTTGGAGCAAATGGGGAATTAATTAGGAGGATTAGCAATGAAAAAGATTTTATCGTATTTATTAGTAATATGTATAATGTTAACTTCAATACCCGTTTCAACAGTTTCTGCAGCAGAGGATGATTCTGTTGTATTTACAGGTGCTACAACAACAATGTTTAGCTCGAGCAAAGATGAAATCTATGCAGAAGTAAAAGTTGGAGATGGAAGTTCAACAGTAGGAAGCAAATATGAAGATTGGATACAGTATAATGGTACAGTATATCTGGACGGAGAACCGACTGAAAAGCCTATGTGGCCGGCAGACAAATATGTAGGTGTTAATGTTGAGAGTGCAGATACTGTTGAATTTAGAAAAGGAACAGTATTTACAAATTCTTCAAATGGCAAGAGTTTTACAATTGGTGAAACTGCTACTTTTATCTACAAAGATGGTGCATGGATTGATAAAAGAAATGAAAATGAAAAGAGAACTTATACTAATTTAACATCATCAAAAATGACAATTAATATGGGTGGTTATAATGCAAAGGAAAGCCAGACATATTTCTATTTCAATACCGATGAAAAACTTCCATATAGCGATTGGACTGCGTATGGAACTATTAAGGCTAAGGTAGATGGAGAGAATATGGATGTTGCTGTTGGCACAGCTGGTAATGATAAGATTATGTCTTTTTATTTTATGTCAGACAGTAATAACATCTTTGCAAATGCAACAGAGATAGTAATTGCAGCAGGTACAGAGGTGGCTGAGCCTGGAAGTTTGGTAGGACTTAAATTTGTAGGAGAATTAAAGTTAATCAAAAAAGATGGTGAATGGGTTACATCAACTCAGAAAGAAAAAACTTTTACGAATGTAAAATCAGCAAATGCTAAGGTTGTTGGATATGACTATCAGACAGATAATAAACAGAGTTATTTTTATATTAACTTAGGTGTAGCACTTCCGCATGCTTCAAGTGATGTATGGGGAATGTATAATAGTATAACAATCTATATTGATGGAGAACCTAGAGAAGTTTTAGTAGGTGGTGCAGGTGATGGCAAGATTTTAGCTCTTTATGTGCAGGAAGATACTAAGAATGTTATCAAAAAAGCACAAAAGATTATGATTCCTGCTAATACTGCAACAACATTTGGCAATGATCCTACAAAAGCTATTAAGTTTGTTGGAGACTTAACTTTCTATCATCATAAAGAAGGATGGTCCACAGATGCTACATCAAAAGTTAAGTTGACTGATATTAAATCATCAAAATTTAAGATTATCTCATATGATTATCAGGAAGATAATAAGCAGACATATTTTTACATTCAAACAAATGAAAAAATGCCACTTAATGATTACTCTCTTTACCGTGATCCTATTGAATTAAATATTGATGGGAAAACATATAAGGCACTTTTAGGTTCAACTGACAATGCGAAAATCTTTGCACTTTATATTCAGAATGACGAAAAGAATATTATAAAGACAGCTAAAAAGATTACAATAAAAGATGGAACATTATCAGTTACGACTAGCGGTGATAAGGGTGTTAGATTTAATGGAGCATTTAATCTGTACAATACCAAATATGGATGGTCAACAACAAAGAAAACTACAGTAAAATATGTTGATATCAAGACTAAAGATTCTATGGTAACATATTATGGTGACAATGTTGATTCAGCCCAGACGGCATTTTATGTTAAAGTACAGCAGAAAATGCCACTTAAAGACTGGTCAGCATATAGAGACATGATAAAAGTTAAAGTTGACGGCAAGATGTATTCAGCTCAGATTGCATCAACAGATGATGAAAAAATATTTGCCATTTATATTTTAAATGGTGGCTATAAGATTGCTTCAAAAGCAAAGAAAGTTGTAATTCCGAAGGGAACATTCTCAAATACAGTAGATGGCAAGAATGGAATTAAATTTAGCAAAGACTTTACATTGTATAATAAAGATGGTTGGAAAACTACATTAAAGACAAACAATACATACAATGAAGTAATTGTTTCATTTGATGGAAATAGTGTAACAGGCGGATATATTAGCATTAGTGCTAAACTTAAAAATCAGCCGGATAAAGATATTATTGATGTATACGGAGACTGGAGTCTTGCAATGGGAAATATTAATATGGGAACATATAATAAGAAAGGCAAGATTGTAGAAGAAGATTATCTTATTAATTATAATATCGCAACAAGTATTTTTTATCTGGACACACTCAATCTTATTGAAAGAGAAACGATTACAATAAAGGCCGGTACAGTACTTAATATATCGAATGCAGATTCTTCAGTGCCTATAAAAATTGCTAACACATTAAGACTTGTTAGAGATGAAAGAGATGAATGGGTTGTTGATACAGAAGGCAGCACAACAGTTGATGTATCTGCTAATGGTATACAAAACTTAGAATCATCAGATGCTTCTCCGGCAACAAAAGATAATACTGAAATTATTATTTTTAGAACAATGATTATCATGTTAATGTGTGCAATATTTATCACAGCAAGTTTCAATAAAATAAGAAAAGAAAATAATAAATAAAAATATTGAGACATATGGCAACTAAATAAATATTAGTTGCCATATGTTTAATGTTAATTCATTATTAATATATTATTTGTATAATTTGTTAGCATTTAATATCAAAAGATTTGTTAGTATTAATATCATATAATTTGTTAGTAAATTTATTGGTACTAAAGAATTAATTAGAAATAAAGAATTTATTGGTAGTAAAGAATTTATTAGTACTAAAGAATTCTATTTCCAAATTATATAATTTTATGATAGAATTATATGAATAATAAATTGATAATTAATAATTAGTTTTTATGCAATTGAACAAAAACAAAAACAGAGAAGAAAGGTAGAATTTTACAGATGAATATTTTTAGTTATGATAGCACAATATCAAGAGTGATGATTAGAATTGCTGATTTTTTTATTTTGAACATGTTGATTTTATTATGCTCAATTCCGTTGTTTACAATTGGTACAGCTCTTACAGCAGCGCATTATGTGTCAATCAAAAGAGTAAGAGGTAGTGAAGAATCAATTATAAAATTATATTTTAAATCATTTAAAGAAAATTTTAAGCAGTCAACATTGATGTGGCTTATGATTGTCGTTTTAGCATGGGTTATAAGTATAGCACAAAGAGTAATTGCTCAGAATTCAGATACAATATCAGTGTTGGCAGGAGCAGTTTTGTTGTTTCAGATTATACTTTTAGTTGTGGTTGTTTTATGGATATTTCCAATACAATCAAGATTTGTTAACAAAATTACAACAACAATAAAGTTTTCTTTTTATATGTCTATCAGAAACTTCTGGAGAACATTACTTATGGCGGCATCATTTTTGATACCTGTATTTGTAGTGGAGATAAGTGCTAAATTATCAGTTTTGGTATTTATGTTTGGCTTATCTGTGCCTATTTATTTGAATGCAATAATATATGATAAAGCTTTTAGAAAACAGGAAAATATGATAATTCAAAGAGAAAAAGAAGAATCAGGTGTAGTGGAAGAGGAACAGACACTTGAGGAAAAAGAAAAAGCATTCCAAAGTATGGCGTCAGCATATGGAGCAGATGATGTGGCAGAATTAGAAGATGTTCTTGGTGATAGTGAAAAAAGAAAGGCGTAAACGAAAAACATGAGAAAATGTAAGGTGATATTAAGCACCATTTTAATGATAGCATTAGTTTTCAGTGGAAATATTTATACAAATATTGATAATAAGGTAGCAAAGGCAGAAGAAATAGAAGCATCAACAAGTAACGTGGTAAATTTATCTGAAAAAACGTTTGATTTAAAATCAGGTAATTATATTATAACAACAGATGGAACTGCTAAGGTGTACCAGATATTAGAAGACGGAAATTATGATGAAGGAATAATGGTGAATAATGGTCACAAACTTACAACAGCAGGAAAATATAAAATAGAAAAAACGGAGAAAGGCATTACATATATTCAAAATATAGAATTATATAATGGAAATGGTGAGAATAAGGCGAACAAGTTGTTAGGCAATAAGATTGCAATTGGAGGTTTCGACGGTCCTTATTCTAATGGATGGAGTACTAATAAGGTTGAAAATGGTCTAGATGAATTACCTACTGATGACCAGGGTTATTTGAATTATGTCGAAGATGATGTATTTAAGTTAATAAGTGAATTAGGCATAAATGTAATCACATGGAGAAATTGTAATTATTCAGAAGGTGTACAGGCAAGAAATGCAGTTACACAAGGCCTTGAACTTGCAGATAAATATGGAATAGGAATGTATGTGACTGATTCATCATATTTAAGAGATTCAAGTTGGACATTTGATGGGATTTTTTCAGAGACAAATTTAATTAATAGAATTAAATATTACAGTACATATCCTTCTTTTTTAGGAATTAATTTAGTGGATGAACCGGTTTCAGACAGATATGCTACAACTAGTAAGAAGGAAGAGTATAATCTAAAAAATTATTCACAAACATCAAAAATTATTTCAAGTTTTACAAATTTAACAAGTTATATGAATCTGTTTCCATTACAGGATTCTTTAAAGACAACACCTGATGCTAAAAATGATTATGTAAAATATCTTGAAGAAGCACTTGAAAGTGGAGTTGATGTATTGTCATTTGACAAATATCCTTTCTATGAAAAAACAACTAAGTATACAGATGCTACAGGAAATAATACAATAATGGGTGAATATTTTGAAAATTTGCGATTGGTAAGAGATTATGCAAAAAAATATAACAAACCATTTTGGACATATATTCAGGCAGGATGTGATTTTAGGGACGTAGGAGATAAAAGTCCTACGTCTGATAAGACTAAAGATACGCCAACTGAAAGTGAAATGCTCTGGAATATTAATACATGTTTAGCATATGGTACAAAAGGAATTCAGTATTTTCCTTTGATTCAACCTTTCTATTATGCCTATAATGGTACAGATTACGATTTTGAAAGAACTGGATTAATAGGGGCGGATGGAAAGACAAAAACACAATGGTATGAATATGCAAAAAAAGCTAATAAACACATAAATGCTATTAGTGACGTGCTAGTAAATTCTACACAAAAAGCGATTGTGATAAATCAAATTCCTGAAAAAAGGATAAATAATCAATTAATAGGAAATCTTCCTAAAGAATATATCAGTGATAGTAGATATAGTTATAATTCCCTTAGCAGTGTGACTGTAAATGCTGATAAGGTAGATATAGCTAAAAGTCTTTCTAAGTACTATGGAGCTATAGTAGGTTGCTTTGATTATAATGGGAAAGATGCATATTATGTTGTAAATTATAATACAAAAGACAACAATGAAATAACGTTGAACTTGAACGGAAATTATACAGTTAATATAATTCAGAACGCAGAAAAAACAGTAAAAAACGGACGAAAGATAACACTTAATTTAGGATCAGGAGAAGGCGTACTGGTAGAAATTGTTTCAGGCAAGGCAGATCCTACATCTAGTGTTCAAACTACAACTAAGCCCACAACAAATGTAAAAACGCCAGGTAAGACTAAAGTAACCAAGGTTTCTAAAAAATATAAAGACAAAAAAGTTAAAATTTCATTAAAGAAAATTGCTACAGCAAATAGATATGAAGTTCAATTTTCAACAATAAAGAATTTTAAAAAAGTATTATACAAAAAAACTGTAAAGAAGAATGCAGTGACTCTTTCAAGTAAGAAGTTGCAAAAGAAAAAGAAGTTGTATGTAAGAGCTAGAGCCATAAAAGTGATGGGAAAGAAAAAATACATAGGAAAGTGGTCTAGTGTAAAGAAAGTCAGTGTAAAACTTAAATAAAAAATGGTAAGAACGCTAAAACATATAGTTCATAAAAAAGAATATCAGTATAACTTGTAGGGAAAATAAATATCTAAATAAGTAAGAAAATAAATAAAAAAACGAATATGGAAAAACAGTAAAACGAATAAGAAATAAACAGCAAAATGAGTAAAAAATTTAAATAACTATATTGAAAAGAAGTGAGAGTGGAAAATGATTAGCAGTAAACAGTCGATTTTTTTAACTATTTCAAAAGAAGGACCTATATCAAAAAGAGAGATACAAAATATAAATGATTGCAGCTGGAGTCTTGTATCAGATACGACTAATGAACTTTTAGATGAAGGATATATAGAAGTTTCAGAAAAAGTAGGACAGGGCAAAGGCCGTAAGGCAGATACATATGATGTTTGTAAATATCACAATGTGTGCATAGGTATAGAAATTAATTTTGAAGGTGTAATTGTAATCTGCACAAATTTAAAAGGTAAAAAATTAGAAGAGATACAATGTCCATTTAAAATTTATGATAAGCAAACAGCACTAAAATGTGTATTTGAAACATTAGACCAGATGGTAAGTAAGTATTCAGATAAAAAAATATATGCTATAGGATGTTCCATTCAGGGTGCAGTAGATGTGGAAAAAGGAATTTCAGCCCATATTCATAGAATTAAAGGCTGGAATGACATACCGGTTAAGAAACTGATAGAAGAAAGGTACCATATAAAAACCATAGTATATCACGATACGGATTGCTTGTTGAAAAGTAACTTAATCCTCGAAAATATAACAGAAGACAATGTAGTAATTATTCGACTAAGTAACAGACTTGGTATAGGTATGTCTATTATAAACAAGGGCATTATTTATAATGGAAGTCATGGTAATTCAGGGGAAATCGGTGCTATTCCATTAGGTAGAGAGGATGGCAAAGAATATTATCTTTACAATCATATTGGAAGAAGAGCTTTTACTGATGATTATTTTGAAATTTCAAAAGAAAGAGTAGAATATGATGAGTTTGTCAGAAGAATATATAATAATGAAGCAAATGCTGTAAGAGTATATGAAAGGCTGGCAAAATACATAGCAAAGGCAATTGTAACAGCTAATAGTTTGTACGATCCGGATTTGATTGTATTTAATGATTCAGAATGTGACAATCATGAGTTGATGTATTATTTGATAGAAAAAGAAATCAGAGAGATGGGATGGTCTGAGAACTTTATCATGAAAGAGTCAACTTTAGGAACAGACGCATCAACTATGGGTGCAGCATTGTTTGCGATAGAAGAAGCTGTAACTATGATATAAAGGAAGGACAAAAGAAGATGGAATATAATAATTTAGGCGTCTTGATTGACTGCGCAGGATGCGGAATCATGAATGTAGAAAGCGTAAAGGACTTTATAGATAAAATATCATTGATGGGATATAATCTTTTAGAACTTTGCATGAATGATGTATATCATATAGAAGATGAACCATATTTTGGATATTTAAGAGGTGCTTATTCTAATGATGAAATAAAAGAAATGGATGCATATGCTAAAAGTAAAGGTGTTGAATTAGTTCCATGTATTCAAACGTTAGCACATTTTCCACATTTGCAGAAATTTCCTACATTTGCAGAAAGAGGCATTTTGGATATAGATGATATTATGCTTGTGGATGAACCTAAAACATATGATTTGATAGATAAGATGTTTAAAGCACTCGCAGAAGTATTTACATCAAGAAAAGTAAATATTGGTTTTGATGAAGCATTTAAGGTTGGTCTTGGAAAGTACCTTGAAATGCATGGATATACAGATAGAGTTGAATTGCTTTTGAGACATCTTAATAAGGTAGTGGAAATTGCTAGGAAATATGGCTTTACTATACATATGTGGAGCGATATGTTCTTCAGGATGGCAGGAGCACCTGGTTACTGGGAAAAAGGAATCAGAATTCCTGAAGTAGTTAAGGAGAAAATTCCAAAGACGGTTGAGCTTTGTTATTGGGACTATTATAGAGATGATGAAGAAATGTATGATGAAATGATGAAATCTCATGAAGAATTCGGATGTGAGATTTGGTTTGCCGGAGGAGCTTGGACATGGAATGGACATGCACCATTTAACAAGTGGTCTATGAGAAGCATGAAACCAGCTATGCGTCAGGCGAGAAATCACAACATCAAAAACATTCTTGTAACACTTTGGAGTGACGATGGTAAAGATTGTTCATATTTTTCAGTATTACCTTCAATGTATGCTTTAAAAAGATATGCAGAAGGTGAATATGATGATGAAGTAATCAAAAAAGAGTTTGAAGAAATTTTTGATTTGAGTTTTGATGACTTTATGTTATTGGACATTCCAAATAAAACAGAATTAAATCCTAACATGGAAGAAGCAGATAATGTAGTAAAAGTCTTATTATATAATGACTGTTTCTTGGGATTACGAGATAAGGATTTAAGTAAGATAGCTCATATCCCGTTTGATGAATATGCAAAGGTATTAGCCAAAGCTGCCACAAGAAATTCTGAATATGTACATCTATTTAATGAGTTATCATCACTTTGCAATGTACTTGATTTGAAAGCAGAACTTGGACTTAGAAGCAGAGAAGCTTACATAAATAAGGATGATAAGGCATTAGAAAAGTTGATTAAAGATTACCATACAACAGTAGAAAGATTGGATGATTTTAGAGAGAAAGCTCGTATAGCATGGATGAAAGAAAACAAGCCATACGGTTGGGAAATCCATGAAATCAGAATCGGTGGTCTTCGTGCAAGACTTTTAGATTGTGCTAGAAGATTAGAAGAATTTATGAATGATAAATCAAAGAAGATTCCGGAATTAGACGAAGAAAAATTAACATTCTCACCAATCGGAAAACAGATGAACTTTTATAAGAGATTTATTTCAGTAAATGATATTTAAATAATTGTTAAATATAAAAATGATAATTATTAAATGAATCAAAATCACGATAAGATAAAAAGGAGAACTTATATGATTATTAATGCAAAAGGACAAGTAAGAGAAGAAATAAGAGAAGACATAATGCCTGCAAGAGTAGTAGAAAGTAAGAATGTAGATAATGCAGGAGAACTTATGGTAAAACATGCTGACTGGGTATCATTTTACTCAGGAAATGAATGGACTGTATTTAAGGAAGGTGGATATGTAATTCTTGATTTTGGAAAAGAATTATGTGGCGGAATCCGTATGATTAACAAAGGCTCGAACGGATTAGCAAAGTTTAGATTGACTTTTGGAGAATCCCTTACTGAGGCTTGCTCATCAATCGGTGAAAAAAATGCAACTAATGATCATTCTCCAAGAGATTTTGAAGTGGTTTCAAGTCCTATGTCAGATTTGAATTTTGGTGAAACGGGATTTAGATTCGTAAGAGTTGAATTATTAGAGGGAGAATATGCTTTTGTTCAAAATATTTGGGCTGTTTCACATTTGCCAAAATTTGATAGAGAAGCAAAGATTGTAACTGATGATGAACTTTTGAATCAGATTATTGAAACAGCAGCATATACATTAAAGCTAACTTTCCAAAAAGGATATATATGGGATGGAATTAAACGTGACAGATTAGTTTGGAGCGGAGATTTACATCCTGAAATAATTACATCATTATATTTGGTTGGTGATAATGAAAATATTAAGAATTCACTTAGAGTATTGAAAAGTAGTGTAGAAGCTACAGGATGGATTAATACAATTCCTGCGTATTCTGCATGGTGGGTTATTAATATGTGTGATTATAGTAAGAAAACAGGCAACATGGATTTCTTTGAAGAAAATCGTGAATATGCAACAACGGTAATCAAACATTTCAATGACTGCATTAAGGAAGATGGCGAATTAGTACTTACTGATGGATTAGGAATGGAATATTTCCTTGACTGGTCTACACATGAAAAAGAAGATGCAAAGACAGGTGTAGCATCTCTGATATGCTTTATGGCTGAAAAATTTATGGCAATTGAAGAAAATGAAGATTGTAAGGATATACTTAGAAAATTAAGCTATGTATTAGATATACAGACAACATTAAAACCAGTAAGAGCATTCCAGGTATTAGCAGGACGTAATAAGCCGGAAGATGATAGAGAAATGCTTCAGAAAAATGGAGCAGAAGGTTTTTCTACATTTATGGCATACTATATACTTAAAGCTATGGCACAATCTGGCGGTACAGATATGCTTGAAATTTTGAAAACATATTATGGTGGTATGTTATCAAGAGGTGCTACAAGCTTCTGGGAAGATTTTGATATATCATGGTTAGAAAATAGTGGACGTATCGATGAATATCCAAAAGAAGGACAGTTAGATATACATGGAGATTTTGGAAAATATTGCTATATCAAATTCCGTCATTCGTTATGCCACGGATGGTCATCAGGTGTGTTGGCATTCATTGTAGAACATATCTTAGGCGTAACTATTGAAGATGGCGGAAAGGTAGTAAGCGTAAATCCTCATCCGGAAGGATTAAAGAAGATAGAGGCAGCTATTCCTTTAAACAATGGAATGCTGGAAATTTTTATTGATAATGGTAATGTAGATGTGAAAGTACCTGATGGTACAGAATTAACAATGAATTCTAATTGAATATAATATTATACTAATAAGTTTTATAGGCCTAATGTTTTGCATTAGGCCTATACTGCAAATTGGCTTTATTTTTAGAAAAGCTTTGTATAGCAAATGTAGAGTTTATGATAAAAAAGGACTAGAAGGTGACAACTTGGACGGATTTTAGGGATACAAGGTATCAGAAAAAAGAAACAGTGAAGCAGCCTATGAAGGTGAATATGGTCTTACTATGACTAAGTCAGAGGGATATTTATTTTTAAGTTTTGATAGTGGCTTCGAACCAGGTGCAACATATCGATTTGCTTATATGGCTAGAAACAAGTCCGAAGGAGTGTCAAAAATCGCAGGCTATATAACACATTGGACTGATAACTGGGGAGCTGGTTATCAGACAGGCTGGCACGAACTTGATAGAAACATTTCAAATAAATCGTGGCAGAAATATTCATATGAATTTGTAGTACCGGCAGGGTACAATGCACTTCAGATTCCTTTAATCTGCAATGAAGGAGAGATTGATGTTGATAATTTCTCTATTTTAAAGATAAAAGAACCGGATATGCTGTCATTGCAGTTAGACAATGGGGAAATATATCAAACTCAAAATGCTATAAATGATAAAATTTCTACGATAGAAACTGAAATAATTTTACTTAAAAAAACAGAATGTACATTATTTAGTTGTGGAGATTATGTATTAAAGTTAGATGCAAGTGGACATCCTGTGCTTAACGTGGACAATACAAAACTTGTTTTTGACAAGGTAAGTATAAATACTGAAGAAAAAGCACATATAGCAATAACTATAAGTGATAATATTGCTATATTATATTTAAATGGTGAAGAAAAACAAACTTTATCACATAATATAACAAACACTTATGTTTCTGATAAACTCACATTGGGTGCTGAAACAGTAAATTTATATTCACTGACTTTGTACAATAAAGTTTTGACACAGGATATTATAAAAAAAGATATTGCACGAGTGGAGTATACTGATGAAAATTTGATTGTAGCATATGACTTTACGAATCCTGGAAATGGCAGATTAGAGGATTTTTCAAAAAACGATAATCATTTGACATATTTTGTAGATGGTGAAGAAGAAAACTTTGATACAACAGGATTATCCATAAACAAGAATGATACTTATATTGCGGAAGTGCCGGTAACTTATGAAGCAGAAGTTAATTTATCAAAGGAACTATTAAATCATGAAATTGGTGGTGTTATATTAGGAAATGACATGTCAGTAAATTCACAATTTTCGGCAATAAGTTTTGGAATAAGTGGTAATGGAAATCCATCAATTTATTATCGTTATTATGAAAAATATGATAGTTCAAACAACAACGAAGGACATCTGACATTTGAGAATATAGATGTTAGAACAGACAAGTGGACTAAGGTTAGTATAAGTCTGGATTTTGAACAGCGAAAGGGATATTGTTTCATAAATGATGAGCTTACTCAAACACTTAATATGGACGAAGTTACAGCTGCAAAAGATGGTAAAAAGCCTACATTAGGTTATGGCACTGGTTGGCAAGATTTGATGGTAGGAGGCGATTATCATTATGATAATGAGAATTATTTTAGAGGAAAAATAAAAAATGTGTCAACTTGGAACCAACTAGCAAAAGATAATACAGAATACAAAAGTTTAAATACAGACAATGCAGTTTTGCACTATGATATGACACACGATACATATAAAGGCTTGACTTATAATCAACTTTGGAAAAGAGAAATGGAAGAAGTAAAAGATTATAAGTATTCTGTGTCAGTGGTTGGAGATACTCAGACAGTTATGTGGCATGGAACGAAAGAAGATTTTGACGGAATATATGATTATATAACAGAAGAGGCTATTAACAGTGGGAAAATGGCATATTGTATAGGTCTCGGAGATATAACAGAAAAAGGACAGTTGGATTGGGAATATGAGCGTGCTGCTGAAAATTTTAAAAAATTACAGAATATAGGATTGCCATACTCTTTAATTAGAGGAAATCATGATGTGGGTTCTTATATGGATAAACATTTTCCTTATGAAGATTTTAAGAGTCAAATTGGTGGAAGCTATGAAGGCTCATTAACTAATACATGGCAGACATTTAAAGCAGACGGGAACATTATATGATATTATGCATGGACTATCTTCCGTCAAAAGATGTTTTAGAATGGGCAAATGAGGTGGTAAAATCACATCCTAATCATAATGTTATACTTACAACGCATGCTTTTTTGACAGCTGCTGGCGAAAGACTTACCAAACAAACTGGCTTTGTGAAAGGTGCAGCGTCAGATTATCCGGATGATGGAATATGGACTGAATTAGTAGAGAAGAATAACAATATACAAATGGTATTGTCCGGACATATTTCGGCAAAAGATATAGTGAGACATAAATATACAAGGAAAGATGGCAGCAAGGTAGAAACAATGCTTATAGATCCACAGGATATGGATTTGGAATTAGGAGCTACCGGTATGGTTGCAATGTTCTATTTTGGTGAGGTTAAAGATAATTCTGTTGATATACAGATTCGTTATTATTCTACTACGAGACAAGAATATTATTCTACAGCGATAAGTAATTGTACAACGAATATTAGTATAGTTGACAATGTAGAAAATGAAAGCATAGGAAGCATTTCTAATCTTGAATTAGAGCAGTCCGAAACAAAAGGAAAATTTACAGATTTGACATTTACATATTCAGGTGATTTAACAAAAACACCACAAAGCAAATTTGCAGTTCAGGTTGTAGATTTAAAAGATGATTCGAAAGTTAATGCTGAAGCAACATTTGATGATGGAAAATTAAAATTACATATGACTACATCAGTCTTGCCACATGTAATGAAAATAAATACTGAAACATTAATGACAAGTTATGATTTAAAAGAGTCAATTACTATAGCTGATTCTGTAAAAACAATTGCAAATAAAAACATTAGCTTAGATTTAAATAAAGAAAAGAGTCAAAGTAATATTTGCCTGAGTTCAAATTATAATATGGAAATGTCTGATAATCACTGTTACCAGTTAGAATTATTGGCTGATGGATTAGAAAACACAGCTATAAAAACAACTGTTGCTACAAAATCCTTAAAAAAGACAAAGATAGTTGGAAAGATTTCAAAAAAATTGAAATCTAAAAGGTAAGATTATCATTTAAAAAGGTTACTGGAGCTAAGAAATATTTGATTCAGTTTTCGAATACAAAGAAGTTTAAACGATTTTAAACAAGTTCGTAAACAATTTTAAAAGAAGTTAGTGTTGAATATTATATCTGATTGCGATATAATTAAAATAACTAATTAAATTAATTCTTTTTAAGAATTTTTAGGCGATTCGAAAACGTCTAAGAGAATTATTATAAGGAGGAGTTACAGTATGCGTAAGAATTTTAAACAATTTGTTGCATTATCAATGTCTGTTTTAATGATTGGGACTATGATACCTACATTTAATGTAAAGGCAGAAGATGCAGCAAGCACAACAAAAACAATTAACAGTGAGTTTATTAATGGTGACTTTGAAAAAGGACTTGAACCATGGCAAATTATGGAGGGTTCGACAGAAGCTTTTGAAGTGATTGAAACAGATGGTGGCAATCATGTATTACAGGTATCATCGAATTCACAAGTGTCAATCAGAAATACTGCATGGTATGTAAAAGAATTGACAGAGTATACACTTAAATTTGATGTAAAAATCGAAGGCGAAGGTAGTGTATTTTTTAATAAGTATGAATTTAAGGCTGATTGGTCAAAGCAGACGGCAGATGCATTAACTGAACAGTCAAAACTTACTACAACTAATAATAATTGGAAAACAGTTAAATATACATTTAAATCAGCTGTGGAGACAGGTTTTATACAGGTTGATTTAAAAGTAAATGGAACAGCACAGATTGACAATGTGATGCTTTATCCAAAACAGCAGGATATTGTTAATGTTGACTTTGGAAAAGAAGAAGCAGATGTAACTGGTTGGACAGGAGTAGATGTTTCTAAAAAGACTGGTGATACAGTGACTGGCAAACAGGTAGTGTTTAGTGAAAAATTTGATGGAACAAGCACAGCATTTCAGAAAGGCCAATCAGCGAACTCTGATTTATCTGCTGAAAAGTCACATTCGGGAGCAAATTCACTTAAATGTGTGGCCGGCGATGGAAGTGACAAATGGTCAAAAGCATTATTAAATGTATGGTATGGATTCACTCCAAATACTGAATATACAATAGCTGGTTGGGTTTATGTGGACGACAGTGCTGAAAAAGTGCCGGAAACTATTCTTATATCAAATTCATTTGCATACAATGCAGGTAGTAAATGGGGACTTGGTTCATCAGAAGTTAAGATTACAAATGCAAAAGTGGGTGAATGGGTTTATTTTGAAGAGAAATTCACAACACCTAGTGCAGAAAAAAGTGATGGAAAAATTGATCTCTGTCAGTCACAGCTTTGCGTAAGACCATCTTTTGATGTAACAGTATATTTTGATGATATTGAAATATTCGAAAAAGGATTAGAACAACTTGGGACGATTACGAAGGAAAATTATTCATACCAATATGATTTTGAAGGTGCACCGACAGGTTTTGCTGCAAGTGATTCAAGAACAAAAAATGTCAGCATAGAGGATGTTACTTTTGCTCATAGTGGAAATAAGGCGTTACATTGTTATGATTTAACAAATACACAGACCGCTGCTTTTTTCAATTTGTATAATATGGGATATGATTTTGCTATCCAGCCTAATAAAGAATATACATTAAGATATTATGTATATGTACCGGAAAGCGCTAATATTCCGACATTCCAACAGCAAATAAGTGTTAATGTTGGAAGTCCGTGGGCAACTTATCATTCTAAATGGCAATTAGTAGAAGGTATTAATGAAAAAGGAAAATGGAATGAATGTATTTATAAATTTACAATTACAGATGATGCGATTTGTGATTGTATTCAGTTAACTCTGTATGCAAATGGCGAAACTGAATTTTATATTGATGATGTTTCGGTATTTTATGAAGAAGAATTTGACATTATTCTTGAAGGTGTAGAAAAATTCGGACAGGATGGTGGATATGCATTAAAACTTGATACTTCAAATAGTGTATCTTATAATTCTGAAGCACTTGAAGCAGGTAAGACATATGAATATTCATATGATGTTAAGGTAGAAGATGCGAAAGAAGGATTTTTATTTACTACATCATTAGGAGATGAAAGTGTTACAGAAAATACTGATTGGATTACAATTACTGGTGAATTTGTTGCAGGAGATGATGGCATTGTTCTTAATAGAACAGGAGAAGGAACAGTATACTTTGATAATCTCGTTATAGAAGAAAAAGCAGACATCCATATTCATCACGGAAAACTTACTGAATATGAAGCTACATGCGAAGAAGCAATGAAGAGAGTATATACATGTGATGATTGTACAGATCCTGTTTATACAGAAGTAGTAGGTGAAGCTACGGGACATGATTTCTCAGTTAAGGTTAAAACAGTTGCTCCTACATATACAGAAAAAGGATATACAGTTTATAAATGTTCACATTGCGACAAGACTGAAAATAAAGATTATGTTGATGTTTTGGTAAAGAAAAACGAAACAACACAGAACAGTAGCAAACTCACAAAACCTGCACAGGTTAAAAATGTTAAGGTTACTGCTAAAAAGAAATCATTGAAGGTTACATGGAAAAAAGTATCTGGCGCTAAGAAATATCAGGTACAGATTTCATTGAAGAAGAACTTTAAGAAATCAACTACATACAAAACATCAAAGGCAACAATTACTATTAAGAAATTAAAAGCTAAAAAGAAATATTATGTAAGAGTTAGAGCATTAAATGTTTCAGGAAAGAAAACTGCAACAGGTAAATGGTCAAAAGTTGCAAATAAAAAGACTAAATAAGAATTAACTGTTTGCAGGCATAAAGTAAACTAAAATAGATTGCAAAACAATTAACATAATAGGTTTTAATCATAAGACCGGTTAAAATAGTTTATGCAATAAAATCTGAAATTATATAAAGAAGTGGATAAAGTAATATAAAAAGTTGCTTTATCCGCTTCTTTTTTATGCAATAAGAATGAATGCATCTGATTTCTATGTGATAAAGTAAGTTATTAAAGTAGATGCTAATTAGTAAATGCTAATTAGCAGATTTTGTTATCTAAAAAAAAGAAAAATAGAGGAAAATTATATTCTATAAGCAAGGAAAACTATAGGTAGGATACAACTATTTGCTACATTTTGGTTGACATCACATTTGATAAAAGTTAAATTATAATCAATGACTAAAAAAAGAAAAAACTTGAATAATGGAGGAAAAACAATGAAGTGTCCATATTGTGGAGCGGAAGATACAAAGGTAATAGATTCAAGACCGGCAGAAGAAAACAATGCCATACGAAGAAGAAGGCAGTGTGAAAAATGTGAAAAAAGGTTTACAACATATGAAAAAGTAGAAACAATACCATTGATTATCATAAAAAAGGATAACGTAAGAGAGCCATATGACAGAGGCAAAATTGAGGCAGGAATAGTTAGGTCCTGTCATAAGCGTCCGGTATCATATGATCAGATTGTGCGTGCAGTAGAAGATGTGGAAAATAGCGTGTTTAATATGGAAAGAAAAGAAATACCAAGCAGGATAATTGGTGAATTGGTTATGGAGAGATTAAAAGAACTAGACCAGGTAGCTTATGTTCGTTTTGCATCCATATATAGAGAGTTTAAAGATGTAAACACTTTTATGGATGAATTAAAAAAATTGCTAGAATAGTAATTGGATTGTTAACACAAGAGTTAAAAGATTAACTAAGGGAGATGTTATGCTAGAAAGATTTTATCCTAGTGAATATATAGATTCAGTTTATGATGTAGATTTTGAAAAATACTACAATCAGGGTATAAGAGGAATTATATCGGATATAGATAATACATTAGTGCCTCATGGTGCGCCTGCAACAGATGAAATAATAGAATTGTTTGAAAAGATACATAAAATGGGAATAAAAACCTGTCTTATATCTAATAACCAAGAGCCTAGAGTAGCACCTTTTGCTAAGGCAGTAAATTCAACATACATATATGATGCTCATAAGCCTAGCACAAAAAATTACAAAAAGGCAATGGAGTTAATGGGAACAGATGCCAAGAATACCATATTTTTAGGGGACCAGATATTCACAGATGTATGGGGGGCTAATAGAACCGGTGTAAAAACAATTATGTTAAAACAGATAGATAAAAAAGAAGAAATACAGATTGTGTTAAAAAGAATTCCTGAAAAATTCGTATTATGGAAATGGAAAAAAAGTAAAAAACACAAAAATTAAAATAGATTTAGATTATAACAAAATAAAAAATGCTTAAAAATGACAGATAAAGTAAATACATAAGGTGTAATAAATAAGATGAATAGGATAAGTAGAATCACAAAATCTAGATGAATATGATTTAGAACAAATAAGATAATTCAAATCCTTTTATTACATCTTTTTTTGTGGTATAATGGTCGGAAATATATTTTTACAGAAAAGAGGAAAATTATGAGTTTTATATCTTATTTGATTAACGGCATAAGTTTAGGAAGCATTTATGCCATTATTGCTTTGGGATATACTATGGTTTATGGTATTGCAAAGATGCTAAACTTTGCCCATGGCGATGTGATTATGATAGGTGCATATGTTGCACTTACTGCTATGACAGGAGCGGGAGTTAATCCTATCTTTGCAGTTATAATTGCAATGATGGTATGTACCCTGTTAGGTATGCTTATTGAAAAGGTTGCTTACAAACCACTTCGTAATGCAACATCATCGTTGGCAGTTTTGATTACAGCTATTGGGGTTAGTTATTTATTACAGAATACAGCACTTTTGATTTTTGGTGCAGATACTAAGTCATTCGTTAATATTATTACACTTCCATCTATCGTATTAGCAGGTGGACAACTTGTTATCACAAGCACAACAGTAGTCACTATTTTGGCATGTATAATTATTATGTGCGGACTTACATTTTTTGTTAGTAAAACAAAACCTGGCAGAGCTATGCAGGCAGTGTCTGAAGACCGCGGAGCAGCACAGCTTATGGGTGTTAATGTTAATGCGACTATTTCGCTTACATTTGCTATCGGTTCAGGACTTGCAGCTATAGCCGGCGTATTATTGTGTTCAGCTTATCCCAGCCTTACACCTTATACAGGGGCTATGCCTGGTATCAAGGCTTTTGTTGCTGCCGTATTCGGTGGTATCGGTTCGATTCCGGGGGCAATGATTGGTGGTATTTTATTAGGTATTATCGAAATTTTAGGAAAAGCCTACATTTCATCACAGGTTGCAGATGCTATCGTATTTGCTGTGTTGATTGTTGTATTATTAGTAAAACCAACAGGATTGTTTGGAAAGAACATCCAGGAGAAAGTGTAAGGTGACCTATGAAGAGTAAGATTAAATTTAATATGGATAAACAGACAAGAAGTAACATGATTACATATGCTATTGTAGTTGTTACTTATATTATAATGCAGTTGCTTGTAAATACAGGAAATTTATCAAGCCTTATGCAAGGTTTGCTTGTTCCGCTTTGCGTATATGTTATTGCTGCTATCTCACTTAATTTGGTTGTAGGTATTTCAGGCGAATTAAGCTTAGGACATGCAGGCTTTATGTGCGTAGGTGCATATTCTAGTGCATTCTTTTCATCTGTAGTTAGTGATGGGATGCCGGAAGGAATAAGATTCCTATGTGCCATTTTGATTGGTGCATTGGTTGCGGCAATTTTTGGTGTACTTATTGGTATTCCGGTTTTAAAATTGCGTGGTGACTATTTGGCAATTGTCACATTGGCATTTGGTGAGATTATTAAAAATCTTATGAATGTTTTATATGTTGGTATAGATAGTAAAGGATTACATGTGTCAACAAAGGATGCAGCAAGTCTTAATCTTAGAGAAGACGGAAAAGTTATCGTAAAGGGGGCTTTGGGTATTACAGGAACTCCAAAGAATTCCACTTTTACAATTGGTATTATTTTAATATTAATTACTTTATTCATTGTTCTTAATTTGATTAAATCAAGAAGCGGCAGAGCTATTATGGCAATTAGAGACAATCGTATTGCGGCTGAATCTATCGGTATTAATGTAACAAAATATAAATTAATGGCATTCTCTATATCAGCAGCATTGGCTGGTATTGCGGGCGTATTATATGCTCATAATTTATCAACATTAACTGTCAAAAAATTTGATTATAATACATCAATTTTGATATTGGTATTTGTTGTTTTAGGAGGAATCGGTAATATTAGAGGTTCTATGATTGCAGCTGTTATCTTAACAGCATTGCCTGAATTGTTACGTGGTCTTTCAGATTATCGTATGTTATTCTATGCAATAGTATTAATTATTATGATGTTATTTAACTGGGCTCCGGCTGCTATTAACTGGAGAGAAAAAGTCACAACAAAAATTAAGGCTTTATTTAAGAAAAAAGATGAAAAGGAGGCTGCTTAACTATGGCAATGTTAGAAGTAAAGAATTTGTCTATTTCATTCGGTGGCCTTCGTGCTGTTGATGATTTTAATATGACAATTGAAAAGGGACAGCTTTATGGTCTGATTGGACCAAATGGTGCCGGAAAAACGACAGTATTTAACCTTCTTACAGGTGTTTATAAGCCGACAGAAGGTATTATCCGATTAGATGGAAAAGATATAACAGGAAAGAGTACAATTGAAATTAACAAAACAGGTATTGCAAGAACATTTCAGAATATTAGATTGTTTAAAGATTTAACAGTTCTTGATAATGTTAAGGCAGCTCTTCATAATCATCATTCTTATTCAACAATTACAGGTATTTTAAGATTGCCTAAATATTATAAAGTTGAAAAAGAAATGAATGAAAAAGCAATGAAAATTTTAAAAGTTTTTGATTTAGATAAAGAGGCAGGCAATCTAGCAAGTAATCTTCCGTATGGAAAACAGAGAAAATTAGAGATTGCAAGAGCTATTGCCACAGAACCAAAACTTTTATTGTTAGATGAGCCGGCAGCAGGAATGAATCCTAATGAGACTCAGGAATTAATGGATACTATCCGTTTTGTAAGAGACCGTTTTGATATGACAATTCTCTTAATTGAACATGATATGAAACTTGTAGGTGGCATTTGTGAAGAATTAACGGTGCTCAACTTTGGCCAGGTTTTAACTCAGGGCAAAACTGATGAAGTTTTAAATGATCCTGTAGTTATTACAGCATATCTTGGAGAATAGGAGGAACGTAAAAATGGCAATGTTAGAAGTAAAAGATTTACAGGTTTATTATGGTGTTATTCAGGCATTAAAAGGCGTTTCTTTTGAGGTAAATAAGGGTGAAGTTATTGCTCTTATCGGTGCTAATGGTGCAGGAAAGACTACAACACTACATACACTTACAGGATTGATTCAGCCTAAATCAGGTTCAATTATTTTTGAAGGTGTTGATATTACTAAAGTACCTGCACATAAAATTGTAGAGATGGGCATAGCTCATGTACCGGAAGGACGTAGAGTTTTTTCAGACCTTAGTGTTTATGAAAATCTAAAAATGGGTGCATATACAAGAAAAGACAAAAAAGAGATTGCAGAAAGTCTTGCTAATGTTTACAAGCGTTTTCCACGTTTAGAAGAACGTAAAAATCAGAGAGCTGGAACATTGTCAGGTGGTGAACAGCAGATGCTTGCAATGGGTAGAGCATTGATGTCAAAACCTAAAATGATTGTTATGGATGAGCCTTCCATGGGACTTTCACCTATTTTTGTTAATGAGATTTTTGATATTATTGAAAAAGTAAGTGCTAGTGGAACAACAGTACTTTTGGTAGAACAAAATGCCAAAAAGGCATTATCTATTGCTGATAGAGCTTATGTTTTGGAAACAGGAAATATTGCAATTTCCGGTAATGCTAAAGAATTAATGAATGATGATTCTATCAAAAAAGCATATTTAGGTGAATAATCAAGGAGGTTATGATATGTCAAATATTGTAATTACTATTGCAAGACAGTATGGTAGTGGAGGAAAAACTATCGGTCAGATGGTAGCTAAGGAATTAGGTATACCGTTTTATGGACGAGATATTTTACGTCTTGCGTCAGAAGACAGTGGAATCAACGAGAGATTGTTTGTGGAAGCAGATGAAAGATTAAAGAAGAAATTTCTATTTGGCACACCTTCTAATGTATATGATGGTGGATTAATAAAACCGGATTCAGGTGATTTTGTTTCTGACAGAAATTTATTTAATTATCAGGCTAAGGTTATTAAGGAACTGGCAGAAAAAGAATCTTGTGTCATTGTAGGCAGATGTGCTGATTTTGTTTTAAAAGACAATCCTAATGTTATGAGTGTTTTTGTACATGCAAATGAGGACTTTTGTTTTGAAAGAGCAATGGAACGCAACAGCATGAGTGAACGTGAAATGATGAAGTATATCACTAAGGTTGATAAATATCGTGGTGATTATTACAAATATTATACAGGCGGAGATTGGAATGATGCCAGAAATTATGATATTTGTCTTGATAGCAGCAAACTTGGGTTTGACAAGTGTATGGAAGAAATTCTTGCATACAGAAAGATTCGATTTGATGTTTAATTAGCAAGGAAAGTAGCAGGAGGCATCTATGAGTTATGCAGACAAGATCTTTGTAGATATGTGCAAAGATATTTTAGAAAATGGAACTGATACAAAAGGTGAAAAGGTTAGGGCAAAATGGGATGATGGTTCATTTGCCTATACTATAAAAAAATTTGGTGTTGTAAACAGATATGATTTAAAAAAAGAATTTCCGGCTATAACATTAAGAAAAACAGGATTTAAAAGTTGTGTAGATGAGTTGCTTTGGATTTGGCAAAAAAAGAGTAATAATGTACATGATTTAAACAGTCACATTT
>CAYWUE010000019.1:0-31566 GCA_964461415.1 uncultured Eubacterium sp. | reverse complement strand
ATTTAACTCCGGCTACTCAAAAATTTATCGAATACTTAAAATATAGGGATGACCTTTATTAAAAGAGAAAGATATAAAGTTCTTTCTTCTTTTGCTAGATAACTATATAAAAATTTTTTTATGTGTGGTATAACAGATATGCAATGAGGTTGTACATATTGATGAAAAAACAATCATTTGAAGAATAAAAATCCGCAACGCTTGGGATTAAGAAAAATACATAAACGAAAAATCCCTAAAGATAGAAATGTTGTAAAAAATAGGAAGTGAAAAAATGAGCAGAACTAAACGTCAGGAATTAGATATGTTAAATGGTTCAATTTGGAACAAAATACCAATGTTTGCGTTACCGGTAGCAGCTACGGCGATTCTGCAGCAGCTTTTTAATGCGGCAGATATTGCGGTTGTCGGGAATTTTACAGGAGAACTTGGAACAACAGCGGTTGCAGCAGTAGGGGCGAACAGCTCTATAATAGGATTGATTGTAAATTTGTTTGTGGGAATTTCATTAGGAGCTAATGTTACAATAGCTAATGCTATAGGAAAAAAGGACGAAATAACTGTAAAGCATGCAGTACATACTTCTCTAATTACAGCGCTAGCCGGTGGTTTGTTGGTTATGCTTTTAGGACAAATTATAGCAGGACCTTTGCTAGGAATACTAAATATTCCTGGTGAAGTGTTACCGTATGCATTGTTATATTTAAGGATTTATTTGCTAGGTATGCCGTTTATATTATTGTATAATTTTGAAGCGGCAATCTTTAGAAGCATAGGAAATACAAAAGTTCCGCTTCAGGCATTGCTTATATCAGGGATTTTGAATGTAATACTGAATCTGATTTTTGTAATATGTTTTGGTATGAATGTAAATGGTGTTGCCATTGCTACGATTACATCTAATTTTGTAAGCTCCTTGATATTATTATTTAAGTTAATGAAAACAGATTCTATAATAAAGGTAGAAAGAAAATATCTTACCATGGATAAAAAGGTCCTTATAAGAATTCTTAAAATAGGACTTCCAGCAGGAATACAAAGTGCAGTATTTTCAATAGCAAATATTATTGTACAGTCAGCTATTAACAGCTTAGGGACTGTAGTTATGGCGGCATCTAGTGCAGCATTTAATATAGAAATAGTGGCATATTATGTTGTAAATTCATTTAGTCAGGCATGTACAACTTTTGTAGGTCAAAATTATGGAGCAGGCAAAATAGACAGATGTCGAAAAACGCTTATTTTGTGTTTCGTAGAAGATGCGATAGCATCGATTTCCACTATAGCAATTGTATTGGCTTCAGGTCGTTTTTTGTTATCTATATTTGATAGTAATCCGGAAGTTATAGAAATTGGATATACCCGACTTGTTATAATTTTGAGTGCCAATATTTTCGCTATGTTATATGAGATAATGTCATCATATCTGAGAGGATTTGGAATTTCATTGGCACCGGCTATTCTGACTACATTGGGTGTATGTGTTATAAGAATAAGTTGGATTAAATGGGTGTTCCCGGCATATAGAAGTTTTCAAACTATTATGATAGTGTATCCGGTAAGCCTTGCAGCTACTGCTGTGCTGATTTTTATTGCACTTATGGCATTTAGACCGGCACATAAATTACTAAAGAACAACATGAAAAGCGAAAAATGATTCGCTTACAAAAAATCTCTTGCATTAAATTTCAAATTTTGTTAAACTTTTCGAGGAAAGTTTAGTGGCAGTTTTTAATGGTTAGATGTAAGTCCAGCAAAACTTGCGTGCAGTCTATGTGAAATAACACAGGGCTGCACTTTTTTGTGCAATGGAGAATTTCTGCGAATTTTTATCATACAAAAAAGTTATGTTGTGGATGTGAAGCTTACGAAAAGTCAGTTTTGGTGATTCGTTTTTACTACAGGAAAGGAGAAGTAGATGTGTAATGTTTGTTAGATAAAACGTTGCAAGATACTAGAAAAGAATGAATAATAATGAAAGCCGTATGGCAACAGCGATGATTAAAAAATTACTTTTATCGATGGGAATACCTATGATTTTTTCTATGATGTTACAGGCACTTTACAATATTGTAGACAGTGCATTTGTCTCCAATATGCCGGAGAATGGGGAGGCTGCACTCAATGCCTTGACATTAGCTTTTCCGGTACAGATGTTGATGGTTGCAATTGGAATAGGAACCGGTGTTGGTGTTAATACTCTTATTGCAAAAAGTCTTGGACAGGGAGATTTAAAAAAAGCAAGTAAAGTTGCAGGAAATGCAGTTTTCTTAGGCATTGTTATATATGCAATATTTTTACTTTTTGGAATTTTTGGAACGGATTTTTATGTACAATCTCAGACAAACAATGCCAAAGTTATAGAAATGGCAACAGACTATCTTAGAATTAATTGCATTATATCCTTTGGAATTGTATTTTTTTCATTATATGAAAAGATAATTCAGGCAACTGGAAGATCTATATATTCAACAATTGCTCAGATAAGTGGAGCAGTTACTAATATTATATTGGACCCGATTATGATTTATGGATTACTTGGATGCCCTAAGCTTGGAGTGAATGGTGCAGCTTATGCTACTGTTATCGGTCAGATTGTCTCATTTACTTTGGCATTGATTTTTCATTTTAAATATAATAAGGAACTTGAGAATAAATTTGAAAATGTTAAACCTGAAATTAATATCATAAAAGAAATCTATATCATCGGACTTCCGGCGATTATATCGCAGGCGCTTATGTCAGTTATGACTTATGGGCTTAATGTTATATTCGGAAGAATTGATGAAAGAATTGTAACAGCTTATGGTTTATATTATAAAATACAGCAGTTCATCTTATTTGCAGCCTTCGGATTGAGGGATGCAATAACACCGATAGTTGCTTTTAATTATGGAATGAAGAATAAGAAGAGAATAAAAGAAGGTATTAAATATGGTGTGTCAGATACTCTGATTATTATGATTATAGGATTGGTTGCTTTAGAAATATTTGCAAGGCCTCTAACATTAATGTTTGGTTTATCTGGAGAAACAGAAAGCCTCTGTATAAGTGCAATTAGAATCATTTCATTAAGTTTTATATTTGCAGGAACTAATATAGCAGTTCAAGGGTGTTTTCAGGCGCTTGGGGATGGAATTGCATCTCTTATATTGTCAGTGTTAAGACAGTTTGCTCTAGTAATTCCGGTAGCATGGGGATTTTCTATGTTTGTGCAAAATATGGATGCTCCAGAGTGGATTTTATGGTTTACATTTTTGAGTGCAGAGGGAATTTCTATGGTTGTAGCATTGTTAATGTTTAAGAGAATTGAAAAAAGAAAAATAAATATTCTTGACTGATAGGAAGTTTTACGAAAATTATCTACCGTGAATAAAAATTAATTTATGAATTTTTATTGATTGTTTTGGAAGTTGATTTTTATGATTTGATTTTTAATGAATCAAAATACACGAAAATTAAGATGGACAAATTAATAAAAACGATACAAGATATGCGAAATGCACAAAGAATATAATAAAAACATATTTATATTATATGAAACTTGCAAAAAGTATTTTTATAAAATAGGATTTAAGAGAATTAGCATCACACTTAAGAAATTAATAAGAGTGATGCTAAATTTTTTATATCCAGGGGAGGAATAAAACATGAGAAGAGGAGAAATTCTTAAAAGTTTTAAGAAAACAGTAGCAACCTTTATGGTTGTGACAACAGTAACAGGTGCACTTCAACAATTTAATTTATGGCAGATTCGAGGTGCGGATACGGAACCGTATGTTATTTCGAAGGGATGTATAACTTATGCCAGTTCATCTAATGGAGATAATGATTCTTCGTATGTGGCAGATGGCTCTAAAAGTACAAGATGGGAAAGCGAGTGGGACGGCGATAAAGAATGGATTTATATTGATTTAGGTAAGGTGACTGATTTTTCGTGCATTAAATTATTTTGGGAAGGTGCTTACGCAAAAAAATATAAGATTCAGATATCAAATGATGAAGAAAATTGGAGCGATATTTACATTAATTCAAACTGTAATGGTGGGGACGAAACACTGAATATTACGGCTACAGCCAGATATGTAAGGTTATATATGACAGAAAAATTTCTTTCTGCCTATGGATATTCACTTTATGAATTTGAAGTATACGGAACAGATGGAATTAAAAAAAGAGCAGAAGATTATGGAGAAAATATTGCAAAACAAAAGAATGTACAGTGTTCTGGTGTAAGAGATGAGTGGTGGATGTACGATGATAATGGGAATATTAAATCAGATTCTTTGGCAAGTGTACAGGCTACAAACGCTGTGGATGGTAAGGAAGATACTGCATTTACATCGTATCAGAGTAACAATCAGTGGTTTTATGTGGACCTTGGCAGCGATTATGAAATTGGTAGAATCATTTTAAAATGGGGGGAGGATGCCGGAAAGGTTTATGATATTCAGGTGTCTGAGGATGCGAATAATTGGCGTACCATTTATAGACGAATTGATGGATATTCAGAACTTGTAGAAAATATTCCGGTTTATGCAGCAAACACAAGATATGTGAGAATATATGGATATACAAAGGTTGCTAATGGCAGTGGTTTTGCCATTAAGGAGTTGGAAGTTTATAAGTATAGGGAGGGCGAGGAAAAAAAGAACTATACTATAAATCCATTGCCTGAAAGCAAAGTTGTAAATGCAAAAAAAGGTTCATATGTAAGCGATGACATTTATTTAAATATGGCAAAGCTTCCCACATATATTGATAAATCAAATATTTCATTGCCTATTGCATCTAATGATTGGTGGCAGTCAGCAATGATTAAGAAGTTTGGTAATAGAATGGAAACGCTTCCTTTTAAAACAGGATATTCTAAGAAAGGTTTGAGCATACTCACAGCCACATCAGGATGGTTGCCTGCGATGAGCGATACAGATGTGAACGTATCGGTGATTACGGAGGAAAGTCCGGATTTGTATATATTGCCGGAAAGTCTTGATACAGATACAGCATATGACAGAGTCCATGATTACAGTGACTATTCTGTTGATTTGCAATTATGTGATGAAAATGGTGTTGCAATGACATCTACTCATGTTAAAGGGTCGCCATATATTTATTGTGATTTTGAAAATAAACAGACAGTATATGTGACAGTGCCTAATCTTACTTCGTTTTTTGATGATAATGGTAATTCAATTCTTTCAAGCGGTTCGGTGATAATTGATCATATAGGGATACATGTTACAGACTGTGATAATAAGGAGGGAACAAAAACATCTGACAGTTATTATTGTCTTACATTACCGGAGGGCACGACGATAAAAAATGCCGGAGGAAAATTAAAAATTACTTTTGGAGATAATGATAGATTTATGTCTGTAGGTACTATGACCAAAAAATCTGAATTACAGACATTTTTTAAGCATGGATATGCTTTTGTTAAGGACACAAATGTAACTTATTCCTACAATGAAAATATGTCAAAGATTACTTCAAAGTATGAGGTTTCAACAAATCTTAAGAGAAATGGTTTTTCTGACAAAACCATGCAACTTATGCTACCGCATCAGTGGAAAATCTCTGAACAGAATAGTAATAATTATGTATATATGTCCATCAGAGGTGAGATGCATGGCATTTGGAACAATACTTTTGCAACAGTAGATGTTTTTGAGGGGTTGTTGCCAAACTTTGCAATGCCTGCCAGTAGTGAATTTGATACAGATAAGCTTGTTTCTTATCTTAATACGTTAGATAAAGCAACAGAAAATCTAAGTCCTGCAGCAGATGCATATTGGGAAGGAAAAAATCTTCATCCGTTAGGTATGGGAGTTCTTATGGCAGACCAGCTTGGTGAAACAAAAATACGTGATGAGTTCCTGTCAAGATTAAAGGAGAGACTAGTTGATTGGTTTACATATGATGGGGAAAATGATACAAGCTTCTTTGTATATGACCAAAATTGGGGGACTTTATATTATGGTCAAAGTGAATTTGGAGCAAACTGGGGTATATGTGACCATCATTTTACCTATGGTTATTTTCTTTTTGGAGCTACAGTTCTTGCAACATATGATAAGGCATTTTACAACGATTACAAGGATATGATTGAAATGCTTATCAGAGATTATGCTAATCCGTCGGATAATGACAGTGAATATTGTAGATTCAGAGCTTTTGACCTTTATGAAGGACATTCATGGGCAGGTGGTTATGCTGATAATGATAATGGCAATAATCAGGAATCGGCATCGGAATCTTTATTTAGCTGGGTAAGTATGTATCTTTGGGGTGTTCTTACGGAAAATGACACGTACACAGATGCAGGTATTTTTGGGTTTAAAAATGAAATGAATGCTGTTTTACAGTATTGGTTCGATTATGATAAAGATAATTGGGTAAAAGAGTGGCCATATGAAGTTGTTGGACAGATTTATGGAGGGTCAAATTTCTATGGAACATTTTTTGGTGGACAACCTTTGTATGTATATGGTATTCAGTGGCTGCCTATTTCTGAATATTTAACATATTATGGTATGAATCAAACAAGATGTGCTGAAATATATCAGGGCTTGGAAAATGACACAACAAGAGCTGCTAATATAGAAATTGCGGCAGGAAAAATTTCTTCAAGAGATGAATATACAAATGCTGATAATGGTTGGCAACATATTACCTGGCCATTTCTCTCACAGACTAATCCATCTTTAGCTATGGAAAAATTTAAGGCAAATGATACCAAGATACAAACAACAGACCAGGCAACAACATATTGGTTTATTCAGTCTATGTCGGAACTTGGTTACAAGACAGATGATATTGTTGCAACAGGAGATTTGGCAGCAACTGTATTTTATAATAAGTCTACAGGAAAATATACATCTCAAGTTTGGAATCCTACAGACAGTACAAAAACAGTAACTTATAAAGTTAATGGAAACGTTATAGGAAAGGCAACAATCGGTGCAAAGTCTCTTGTAAGTTTAGAGGTTTATAAGGATAAAAGTTTTAACGCAGTTCAGGTAGAAACCCCGGAAATTTCGGTGCCTACAGGAGAATATGATGATACACAGTATGTGACAATTTCTACAAAAACTAATGGAACAAAAATTTATTATACAACAGACGGAACAACCCCCACTTTGTCTTCGAAGGAATATGAGGGTATGTTTGCTGTGTCTAGTACAGCTACTGTGAAAGCAATTGCAGTAAAGGATGGATATATCAATTCGGCAATGATTGCAGAAACTATCGATATAAAAGGTACACCAGTATCAAAGGATACAAATCTTGCTGATGGAAAACAGGTTTATGTATCATCAATGGAAAATCCATCAGTTGATGGCTCTAAAGTTGTAGATAACGATAGTGCTACAAGATGGTCTTCAGAATTTTCTGATAATCAGTGGATTACTGTTGATTTGGCTAATAATTACAACATAAATAAGGTGACTATTGATTGGGAGGCATCCTATGCAAAGGCGTACAAAATTCAGGTATCGTTGGATAATATTAATTGGGTAACGGTGTATGAAACATCAAAAGGAAAAGGCGGAAACGAAGAAATCACGTTTGATGCAATATGGTGCAGATATGTAAGAATCCAAGGGGTCAAAAGAGCTCTTGATTATGGTTATTCTATGTGGGAAATGGGAGTTTATGAGGCTAATAAAGTAGAGAATCCTTGCTTTAGCCTTGAAACGGGCACATATTCAGATAACCAGACGGTCTATATTTTTGGTAATACAAAGGGCGTGGAATACAGGTATACAACAGACGGTTCAGAACCTAATAACACATCAAAACTTTATACAGGGAAAATACAGGTTAGCGAAAATGTTACTATTAAGGCTAAAGGCTTTAAGAAGGGAATGCTTGATTCTGAAGTAACAACTGTGGTTTATACCGTGAATAAAGATGCCACAGACAGAAATGATGTGGATGAAACAAATAATCTGGCAAAAAATGCAGCAGTTACTGCATCGGGTATTGAAGCGGAAGGTACGCTTGAAAAATATGCTGTAGATGGTAATTCGGATACAAGATGGTCTTCAAATTTTATAGATGATGCATGGATTTGTGTAGATTTAGGAAGGAATTATGATGTGGGAAAAGTAGTTCTTAAATGGGAAAATGCATATGGAAAGGATTATAACATTCAGACTTCTACAGATGGAATTAGTTGGACTACAGTAAAAAAACTGACAAATCAGGATGGTGGAACCGATGAAATAACATTTGAAAAGATAAATGCACGTTATGTAAAAATGCAGGGGGTAACGAGAGGTTTGCCATATGGATATTCATTATGGGAAATGGAAATTTATGAATGAAATTAAAAAGATGATTAAATAACTCAATTTATATAAAGAGCCGACATCGGATAGGTAAAAACAATTTTTGGCTGGTTAAGACAGAGTGAGTAAAATCCTTGTACGTTATTGATTAAATTAAAATCAAATGTTATACTGTAGGCGTTAAAATGATTTGAATGTAATTTCTATAAAGGAAGGATATACGAATATGAAAACAGCAGTAATGACTGATAGCAATAGTGGAATAACTCCAGAGGAAGGAGCAGAAATAGGAATTTATTCACTTCCGATGCCGGTTATTATAGATGGTGATGTTTTTTTTGAAGGAAAAAATATTACAGAAGAAGAATATTATGAGGCAATGACATCAGGAAAGAATGTTACAACTTCACAGCCATCACCAGGAGATGTTATGGATATGTGGGATAATATACTAGAAAGCGGATATGATGAAGTAGTATATGTGCCAATGTCAAGTGGCCTTAGCGCATCATGCCATGCATCTACTCAGTTATCAGAAGACTACGATGGAAAAGTCCAGGTTGTGGATGACCACAGAATTTCTGTTACAATGAGACAGTCTGTTTTAGAAGCAAAATGGATGGCAGATAAGGGAATGTCGGCTAAAGAAATTAAAGAAAAACTAGAAAAAAATGCTTACAATTCAAGTATATATATTGCAGTTGATACATTAGAATATCTTAAAAAAGGCGGACGAGTTACAGCGGCGGGTGCCGCAATTGGTTCGGTTTTGAACATAAAACCTGTATTGACTATTCAGGGAGAAAAACTTGATGCTTTTACAAAGGTTCGTGGAATGAAAAAAGCTGAAATAAAAATGCTTGAAGCTATTGAAGAAGATATTAATACAAGATTTGAGAATGTTGACAGAAAGCAGCTTAGGCTTGGTGTTGCAGGAACATTTCAAAATAAGGAAGATGCTGAGCAATGGTATAATATGGTAAAAGATACCTTTAAGAATGAAATAGATGATATTTATTATGATCCGCTTTCTTTTAGTATAGGTTGTCACGTAGGTCCTAATGCAGCAGGTATTGGTTTAAGTGTAGTAACAAGAGACAAGAGATAAAGTATGTAAAAAAACAGGTTCTAAATTTTTTCGATAAATTTAGAACCTGTTTTGACTTTGTGTGTGGAAAAAATCGTTTTGCTACACATTTAATACAAATATTAATGAAGGCTTACTATTGATTATGTTTATAGAGATATAATAAGTGATGCAAAAGTTATAACTTTATTTTTAGTGTATTGCTCCAATTACCCTTTCCATATTTGTTGTAGCCACGTATTCGTATATAATAGGTTTTCTTGGAATGTAAATTATTTATTGTTTTTGAAGTCTGTGTGTTTGATTTAATTCTTATTTTTTTTACATTTTTTTTGAAGTTTTTGCTAGTGGAATATTCTATATAGTATCCCTTGTTTTTATTTTTAGATAATTTTTTCCATTTTATGTCAATGGAATTTTTGTTTTGCATCTTTGCAGAAGAAATTTTTGTAGTTTTAGGGAGCGGTGATTTTTTTGTTTTTAGCTTTAATGTTTTGCTCCATTTTCCGTATCCTATATTTGCTTTATAAGCTCGAATTTTGAAATAATATTTTGTGTTGTAATCAAGTTTTTTGAATGTAATAGATGTTGTGTCAGGGCTGTTAATATATTTATAATTACACTCTTTTTGAAAGGTTTTATCGGTTGAATACATGATGGTATATCCTGTAGTAGCATCTTGTTTAGACCAGCTTAGTTTGACTTTGTTATATGAAGAAACAGAACCTGACAAGATTTCTGTAGCCGGCAAAATCAAAAAAGTGGTTGAACAAACGCCTACATATTTTTCTTCAGTTGCTGTAAGTTTAACTTTGGCTATGCCGGTATTAATATTTGAAAAATATGTGACCTTATAATGATTTGCAGGTACAATCTGTCCGTTTACGTAAAGTGAAACAGTAGGTTTAATTTGTGCACCTGTTGCATAATAAATATTGTTGCTTAATGCAATTGTCCCTTTTTTTATGGAAATATAAGGATTGTTTTCCTTGTTCGTAGTGGAAATAATGCCATCCTTAAAGGAGATTAAAACGTTAGCATCAGTTGTTCTGTATAATTTTATAAAACGACGTGCTAATCTTTGCAATACCGAATCTTTGGGAAAGTCAGTAGTATCGGGCATTCCACATGAAACAACAGCATATTCAGGTGAAACAGCGTCGAGAAAATCAGCGCAGGAAGATGCTGAGGCTCCATGATGGCCTATTTTTAACACATCAGCTTTGAGATTATATCCCTCATCTAAAAGTTCATTCTCAATCGTAGAGGGTAAATCACCGGTTAAAAGAATGGATTTGTTATCGCAGCTTATGCGTAAAACAATGCTGGATTCGTTATATGTGGAGCCTCTAGAACCGTCATAAATAACTTCAACGATGGCATCCCCTAATTTGAATTTCTCATTTTCCACAGGGAGTTGGCAATCGCAATCCTCTAGCGCAATGCTTTTAATAAAGTTCTTATATGAATTGTTAGCCTTTGTGCAGGGAGAATAAATAACATGCTCTACATCATATTCCTTTAAAATAGTAGGAAACCCGCCAACGTGGTCTCCATCAGGGTGGGTAGAGACGATGTAATCAAATTTTTTTTCCGGAATATCTAATTTGTGCAAATAATCCATAACATTAGATACAGATGTGGAAAGACCTGAGTCAACTAGCATAAAATGGTTATTACTTTCAATAATAATAGCATCGCCCTGTCCTACATAAACTGTATGCATTTTCATTTCTCCAGCCTGAACAAAAACAGTTGAGGCAAAAAAACTAAACGAAAATATTAAAAAAATTTTTAAAGTCGAAAATAAATTGTTTTTCATAAATAACTCCATTCTTGAACTTATTGCGATAAAAAATTAAAAGTTACAAATGTGAAGAAAGTATGAGATTCAAAAGTGTTATGCATTTAAGAAGGTCTCTTCTATCTGATAGTATGCACGTTTTAATATAATCCAAAACAAAATAATCATAAAAATGAGAACGCATTCAAGGAAACGCCCAACAGTAAGAAGCATACTAAAATCAGAGCCAATCCAGAAAACAAAGGTTACTAAAATCTGAAGAATAAAAGTAACATACCAAATTATTTTGCACCATTTACGTTCGTCACGACAACTGACATCCAAGCACATATTAATAAGCCCATGGCAGAAAACAAACGTAGTGGCAAGCAGGCAACCAAGATATGCCAGTCCTAAAATTAAAACCGTATTACATAAAGTTATTCCGTTCAAGAAATATGGAAGAACAAAAATCAAAATATGTAGAAACAGTGCACACAACGAGGAAAACATTCCTAATTTAAAACGTTTAATTGATTTCCCTAAAAAGAAGCATGAAATAAAAATAAGAATAAATCCCAAAGAATCATTGAAGATATCTACAGAAATATTACCGAAATAAATGTTGTTGATAACTTTTGCAAAATTATAGCTTTTATCGGATGATAAATCATTATTTCCTGTTAGGTTTTGTGGATTATTTCCGGAATTTTTAGCATCAGTGTTGATAACTTTATAATCGCACCAGGCATTGTAGTTTGAAGAAATATTATAATATTGAAATTCTCCGATAATATCGCTAGAGTTGATATATTCATTAGGATATTTAAACGGTGTAACAACGTCTACATCTAAAGAAATCAAAACAAATCCTATAGCTAACATTAAAATAAAAAGTTTTAAATTATTTTTCATAAACATAAACTCCTCCATATTCGCAATTTGCTATACATTATAGCTGAATTGCATAGCAAAAATCAACAGCACACAAAATAACGTTTGTAATTATATGAAAAGCCAGCAATCATACAGACATAGAGCCTGCATCCACAGGCAGTCACTATGCCGGCAATTGTTATATATTTTCGCGTAACTTATTTGTTGACGCTAAAAGTTTGTGGTGCTAGAATTGTTTAAATGGAAATATATAAATAAAGAAACATAAAGTTTTGTAAAGATAAGTTCATGAAAGGAAGGTTTAATCTGGTTAAAAATGTGTCAACCAGATTATGTATGTGTAGAAATGAAAAAGACTGCGCTAAGATTGATAGCCGTTTTTGTGACTGTAATTATGGTTACGAATATTATTGGTATTTCAACAGTTACAACACAGGCTAAAGAAACTAAAAAATATGTGATTAAAGTGAATTTGGGAACTAACTGCACTACTATATATAAAAATGGCAAGGCAGTAAAAGCGATGATTTGTTCTCCGAGTGATGAAACACCGATAGGTACGTTTTATATACCTGAAAAATATAGGTGGCATGAAATGATAGGAAATTGTTATGCACAGTACTGTAGTAGAATCACCTCAGGTATATTATTTCACTCAATATGGTATTACAAAAATGGTGACAAGTCTACAATGTCAGTTTCGGCATATAACGTCATGGGAAATAAGGCATCTCATGGATGTGTAAGATTATTGTGTAAGGATGCGAAGTGGATTTATGACAATTGTCCTGTGGGAACGAAGGTTGTGATTTTTAGAGGAAAAAAGAAGGATGATCCTATTAAAAGACCATCTTTTACACCGATAAAAACAGGAGCACGAATGTCATGGGACCCTACTGATCCTGATCCGAAAAATCCCTACCAAAAGAGTAAGCCAACCATAAAGGCTAAAACAAAAACCATTGAATATGGCAAAAAAATTAAATTAAAAAATCTTATTACAGCAAAAGACAAGTTGGGCAATACTCTTACAACAAAGAATGCTAAAATTAAGATTAAAGGTAAAATTAACACAAAAAAATTAGGAAAGTATAAAGTTACATATAAGGTTACCGACAGTTTTGGGAACAAACGAACAAAAACTTTAACTTTTAAGGTTGTGGACACAAAAAAGCCTGTTATTAGCGGTGCAAAAAATAAGACGGATGTTGCGCAGAATAGTGTTGTAAATGTTTTGTCAGGTGTTAGTGCGAAAGCTGTATCTGGAAAGAATCTTGATTCAAAAATTAAGGTTTCAGTAAAATATAATAATGAAAATGTTACTGTGAATAAAGGTAATGTAAAATTTGAAAAAATTGGTTCCTACAAGATTACATATTCAGTCAAAGGAGCAAATAAAAAAACGGCTAAGAAAACGGTTACTTATACAGTTAAATTAAAAGAACAAAAAGTAGAAAAGGTTGAAGAAGAGACAACCACAGAGCCGGCCACAACAGAACCTGTAACTACAGTACCGGAAACAACAGTTATTGAATAAAGATTATAAGAGTGAAATTTGATTGACAGATTTAGGAGGCAAATGATGTTTTCATATGAAACTACAATAAGTTACAGCAGAGTAGACAGATATGGAAAAGTTCCATTACATGAGATTTTGAATCTTATGCAGGATTGTTCTACATTTCATTCTGAGAATATTGGTCGTGGAGTGGAATATATGAAAAATCATGGAAAAGGTTGGATTCTTATTGCGTATAAAGTATCCGTAAACAAACCAATCATGTTTGGACAGAAGGTTACGGTGGGGACATCGCCATCCAAATTTAGCAGTATATTTGCAACAAGACAATATTTTATAAAAGATAAAAATGGCGATTATCTTGTGAAAGCTGACAGTATTTGGGTTATAAGTGACATCAATACGAGAAAACCTATAAGAATTACGGAAGAAGACTCGGCGGTTTATGAGACTTATAAGGTGTTTGATGATGTAAATGCTAACAGAAAAATTAATTTTTCAGGCGAGAGTACAAGATTAGAACCATTTAAAGTGCTAAAAACATACATAGATACCAATGGTCATATGAATAACGCAAATTATTTGAGAGCAGCGGAAGAATTTCTGCCGGATAATTTTATTTGCAGGGAATTTGATATTGTGTATAATAAAGAAGCTATGGAAGGTGAAACAATCATTCCTTATGTTTATAAGGAAGAAAAAGGATTGGGAATAAGTTTTGAAAATGAAAACGGAGAGAACCTCACAAAAATAATGCTTATTGTATAGCAAAATATAAAACAGAACGGAGAAACAATATGGAATTAGGAAAAACAGTAGAACTTGAAATTGTTAGAATGGTAGATTTTGGTGCTTATGTGGGAACTGTGGAGGAACAGGTATTGCTTCCTAAAAAACAGATTCCGGAAGGTTGCAATGTAGGAGATAAGGTTAAGGTGTTTATATACAGAGACTCGGAAGACAGACTTATTGCAACGGTGAATAAGCCATTAGTTCATCTTGATGAAACAGCGGTATTGGAAGTTAAGGAAGTTTCAAAAAATGGAGCATTTCTTGACTGGGGATTAGAAAAAGATTTATTTTTGCCATATAAGGAACAGACGTATCCTGTGAAAGCAAAGGATAAGGTGTTGATTGGAGTATACCTCGATAAGAGTAATAGATTATGTGCTACCATGAAAGCTTATAAGTTCTTAAAATGTAATTCGACATATGAAGCTGATGATGTGGTAAGAGGTACAGTTTATAATTATAATTCAGATTATGGTGTATTTGTGGCTGTAGATGATAAGTATCACGGACTTATTCAAACGAAGGAACTGTTATCTAAACTAGAAATTGGACAACAGATTGAAGCCAGAGTTAAAAGCGTGAGAACTGATGGAAAGTTGGATTTATCCCTGAGAAAAAAAGCGTACCTTCAAATGGATGAAGATGCTGAGAAGATCTATGAATATATTAGGAATAATGGAGGTCAGCTAGGATACACAGACAAGGCAAAACCAGAAACGATAAGAGCTGATTTTTGCATGAGCAAAAGTGAATTTAAGAGGGCTATTGGCAGATTGCTTAAAGAACAGAGAATAATCATTGGTGAAAGTAACATATTTTTGAAGAAATAGCATAAGTGGTATGCAATATGACCAAAGAATTTTTTGTTATTTTGTTAAATTACAATATAGCATTTTCAGTGTTTGTGTTTTAGAATACACTTAGGTGCGAAAAAGAGAAAATTTTAATTTTGCGTATTTAGGAGGAATTAAAAATGGCAAGTTTATCATTAAAGAATATTTGCAAAGTATATCCAAATGGATTTTGTGCTGTTAAGGATTTTAACCTTGAAATTGAAGATAAAGAATTCATTATCTTTGTAGGACCTTCAGGTTGTGGTAAGTCTACAACACTTCGTATGATTGCAGGTCTTGAAGAAATTTCATCTGGTGAATTATACATCGGAGATAAGTTGGTTAACGATGTTGAACCAAAGGACAGAGATATTGCGATGGTATTCCAGAACTATGCGTTATATCCACATATGACAGTATATGACAATATGGCATTTGGTCTTAAATTAAGAAAAGTTCCAAAGGCTGAACAGGAAAGATTAGTTAAGGATGCTGCTAAGATTCTTGACCTTGAATCATTACTTGATCGTAAGCCAAAAGCTTTATCAGGTGGTCAGAGACAGAGAGTTGCTATGGGACGTGCTATCGTTCGTAATCCTAAGGTATTCCTTATGGACGAACCTCTTTCAAACTTGGATGCTAAGTTAAGAGTACAGATGCGTGTTGAAATCGCTAAGATTCATAAGAGATTAGGTGCTACAATCATCTATGTAACACATGACCAGACAGAAGCTATGACACTTGGTACAAGAATCGTAGTTATGAAGGACGGTGTTGTTCAGCAGGTAGATTCACCTAAGAATTTATATGATAAGCCAGTTAACTTGTTCGTGGCAGGATTTATGGGTTCACCACAGATGAACTTCATTGATGCTGAAGTAGAACAGGATGGAGAAGATGTTAAACTTCATATAGGACAGGCTAGAACATATATCACAGTTCCAACAGAACAGGCTAAGAAGCTTGTTGAAGGTGGATACGTTGGTAAGACCGTTGTTATGGGTATCAGACCAGAAGATATTCATGATGAAGAAAGTTTCATTGAAATGTCACAGGATAGTGCATTCAAGACAACAATCAGAATTTACGAATTACTTGGTGCAGAAGTATACTTATACTTTGATATTGAAGGAAATGATTGTACAGCAAGAGTTAATGCGCGTACAACAGCAAGACCAGGTGATGAAGTTGTTATGGCTATGGATCTTACAAAGTTACATATCTTTGATAAAGAAACAGAAAAAGTTATTACTAACTAATATAAAAATGGGGCAATATGCTTCATAACTTATAAACAGCTATGGTTTGCCGTAGCTGTTTTTAAGTTATATAGGGTTTTCGTAAATTATATAATGAAGTGGATAAAGCACTATAAATAGTTGCTTTGTTCACTTCTTTTTTTAGTTTTAGGAGAAAAAAGTGTACAAATTTTAAAGGAAAATATAAGGGAAAGGAGAAGATTTATTATGGCAACGAGATTATCATACAACGACCGCAAGGACATTGAGTTAATGATTAAGGACAATCTGTCGTTTAAGGCTATCTGCATGTTAAAGAACATCAGCAGACAGGGATTACTTAATGAGCGTAATCGTGGAAAAGATGAGAATGGAGAATACAGTGCAGAGATTTCTCAAAAAAATTTGCAAAGGAGTTGTTGACAGTAATGGATTACAGAAAACTTAGAGAAGAGATAATAAATGATTTAATGTCAGAAAAAAACATAAGCAGGGAAGAAGCTGAAGCACATTATCTTAATAACAAGGAAGAACTGATTGAGAAGAGAACAAACATATCAATAAATGATTTAAGAGGAAGGAGTAAGAAGGCATGAATGCAGTAAATTTAGCAGGAAGACCGACAGGTGATCCGTCATGTACGACTTATTCATACAGAGACAGTGACGGAAATGAAAAAGAAGAAAAAAGGGCAGCATTTACCCTGGCGGTATCCGTTACAAAAGGCAGGAAGTATGAGGAAGCAACATATGTAAGATGCATTGCATTCAGAAATCAGGCACAGATAGTAATGGATAACGTTTTAAAGGGTAAGAAAATTATTGTGGAAGGCCATTTAAAGTCCGGAAAATATCAGGATAAGGATGGAATATCAAGATATACACTGGATTTAATTATTGATGACATTGAGTTCTGCGAAAAAAGAGCAGAGACAAGAGAAGAATTATCAGAAGAAAATAAGGACAGTGATTTCATGAAAGTATCTGAAATGCCGGAGAATGAATTACCACTGCCTTATTAATGGAGGAAAAGCAGTGGAGAGGGAGACAATTACATATTATCTGGGACAGCCGGAAATGGAAAAGCTGTTGTGGGAGCGGGCAGATTATCTTAGACGAGAAAGACTTAAGTACAAGAACAAGGAAGATGAAATCAAGTCAGAAATAGCATACGGAAAACAGACGCAGGTTAATTACGGCAACGAGTCGGCAAGGACAAACAATAAAAGTGATTTATTTGACACATATATATCAACAATGAACATGTTAAAAAAATATGACATGGAACTTCTTGATGCATATGAGGATGTCATGGATAAAATAGCGGAATGCAAGAGGATAAATCTGATATATGAAATACTGCCTTTTGAAGAAAAGAAAATCATGGATGAACTGTATGTGAAGAAATCAGGATGGAAGGCAGTGGAAATAGATTTATGCCTGAATCATAAGACGCTGGTAAATAAGGTTGCAGGAATATTTGATTTAATGTGCAGGATGTATGAATCAGAAACACTTACCAATGCAAAAATTGCAAGACAGGCTGTGGACATGTATAAAGGCAGCAACATAAAAAAAGATAAGAAAGAAAATATGGAAGGTCAGACAACAGTTTATGACTTTTTTGGAAGGAGACATGATGAAGAGAACGAATAACAAGACAATAATAGGAATAGACCACGGATACGGATATACAAAAGGTGCAAACATCATAATGAAAAGTGGTGTGGAGAGAATGATAATGGAGCCCCCGTTTAAGGATGACATTTTAAAATACCAGGGAGAAGTGTATGCAGTCGGACAGAAACGCGGCGAAATGCAGACAGAAAAAACAAAGACCATTGATTACTACATATTGACGCTTGCTGCCATTGCTGCAGAAATGAAACTTCAAAATAAAACGAAGCTTGATGATGTAATCATAGCTGCAGGACTTCCGTATTCATTCATGAGTACACAGGCTTTAGCATTTAAAAGATATCTTGGAAAAAACAAAAAAGTGGATTTTACATATGAAGGAAAAAAATATTCAATAGGAATAGCAGGAGTAAAGCTTTTTCCACAGGGATTTCCGATGATAGCATATGAACTGTCAGAAGACAGGGAAGAAGTAACCGTTGCAGACATAGGAAGCCGGACAATAGATGTGCTTACGTTCGTAAATGGAAAGCCCGTATATGATAAATGTTTCTCGATAGACAGAAAGGGAACACTTGATGCAGTGGATATGATTGAGAAGTATTATCTTGCAAAGTTTTCGGAGAGCATACCTGAAAATAAGATACAGATGATTTTTCAGAATAAAAAATCCAATCTGCCAAAGGAAAAGGAAAAGTTTGTAAAAGACCTTATAAGGGCATATGCCGGTGATGTGGTAAAACAGCTTGAGGCAAAGGGAATAAAATATAATACGGTATATTGCGGCGGTGGAGCGGCAGTGATAAAGAATTATTGTAAGAATCTTCCTGAAGGGACAGTGATTAAGGATGACATACATGCAAATGCAAGAGGGTATGAAAAACTGGCTTCAGATATGCCATAAAAGGGAAAAAGGAGTCGAAACCGACTCCCGCTGTAAACAAACCAATCAGGACACCCGGCAGAACGAATAATAAATAACCGGATAAAATTACATAAATAATGCAATTTCATATGCACCCTGATTAAGTTATAAGAATGATAACACAGTAAAAGTAACTTTTCAAGAGGAAAAAAGGAGGATATATGAGAAAAAAGGAAGAATTCAGTGTATTAAAAATCAGACTGTATAATGATTCGGATTATCTTATCCAAAATTATCTTGAAACAAAATCAAATAAGTCGTCATACATAAAAAAGCTGATAATGAAGGACATGATGCATGAAAAAACACTTGAAGAGAAGATTTATGAAACGCTTGAGCGCTTTTTTGCTGATAATGTTGTAAAAACAGACAAAACCGCATCAGGAATTCAAAAGGAAGAAAAAGTTGAAATGGATAAGACGGCGTGGGAAAAGGAATCTTACGAAAAAGATAAGGAAATTCCGGCTCCGGAGGATGAAGAAAATGAAGCAGAAGGAGAAACCAAGGGACTCTCAAAATCAGCACTTTCATTTTTGGATTCCCTGGAATTTTAGAAAGTGTTGCAAAGGAGCATGAAATGGGAGTATGTGAACGGATCAAAAACGAGGTGGAAATAACAGATTATGCAGCATATCTTGGATTTACACTTAAAAAAGTGGGAAATTATTATACACTTAAGGAACACGACAGCGTCATTATCAGCCCCAAAAGAAAGAAATACTGGCAGAACAGCATTCCATCATCAGGAGGAGCAATAGGTGAGGGAGGCTCGGTAATTGATTTTGCAATGAATTTCGGCGGGTACAGCCAGGATGAAGCAATAAGACAGCTTGCATCGTATGGAAACATTAAATTTAATAATTCACCAGGCATAAATACATCTGTTGCCGGGAATGAAGAAAATAGGGGAAAACAATTAAAGCTTCCACAAGCAGATGCAGACATGAAAAAAGCATATGCATATCTTACAAAGACAAGAGGCATATCAGGAAAAATTGTCAGGGAAATGCAGGAAAGAAAGATGTTGTATCAGGATACAAAGGGAAACTGTGTTTTTGTGGGCTATGACATTAACGATAAGGATAAACCTGTATTTGCGTGTAAGAGAGGAACAAACACATTTAAGAAATTTATCGGTGATGTGGCAGGCTGCGATTACTCCAAGGGATTTTATGTGGACAATGACAGTGAGAAAATCATGGTAACCGAGTCCGTCATAGATGCCATGAGCATTATGAGCTTATGTAAGGATCATAAAACATACAATTATCTTGCCTTGGGCGGAACGGGAAAATATGAGGCATTAAAGTATTATCTTGATAATCACAGGATAATGCAGGTAATAATCGCTCTGGATAATGATGATGCGGGAATCAGGGGAGCGGAATGCATCTGCAGAATGATTTATGAAAAGTATCCTGAAACTGAAAGAAGATGGATGCTTCCAAAAATGAAATCATGCAAGGACTGGAATGATGTCTTAATGAAAAAATAAGAGAAGGACACAAAAAGATGAAGTTAAGTTATCAGCTTTTGGAAAAAATGAATAGTGATAATTTAAAACCGACAAGAATTGAACTGTTGATATATCTTGTAAAGAACCAGGATAATGTAACAGGCAGGGTGTACGGCGTGCATCATAAGGATGTAAAGACTGCCTGCGGCATGGTAAGACAGTCTTTTTACAATGCCTTAAAGGACCTTGAGGAACGTGATTACATTGAAACGAAAAGACATAAGGAAGGATATTATACAGTCTGGGTAAAAAATAACAGTTATCCGGAACTGGCACAGGGTAAAAAGCCGTTAAAGCATTACATAGACCTTCAGAAAAAAGCCTTTAACTCAAAGAAATTTGATGAATTAAAGGCTAATGAAAAACTGATGATGATGCTTTTGTATAAAAGAACACATGAGGGACGAAACAACAGTTATGAAATAGGCGTGGAAAAATTTTATGACAAATATACCAATGAGTTCAATGTGTCAAAAAGGGCAGTACGTTCATATCTTCATTCCCTTAAAGAATTCTTTTCGGCAGGAATAAAGGACGGAAAGTATTACATTACATACAAACATTCCGTGTTCAGGGACAAAATTGACAAGCCTGAAAGACTGGTAAGGGATGAAAGTTATGTAAGACAGATTGTGCACAAGCTTAAAATAAGGGATACAAATGATTATGAAATAAGCCAGACAGCCGAATTTTTCCACCAGTATAAACAGATGGCAGAAGAAGCCGGAAAAGACATTTACAGTGCTGTTTTTGAGGTTGTAGAGGATACTGTTAAGGGAATACTTCAGAAAAAAAGAAATCTTCAGTATAAGCTGATAAATATAAAGCTTGGAAAGCTCTTAAAGGGCAGTGAAAAGCCGGCAGAAGGCATAAATAAGGAAAACAGAACATTTAAACAGTCATTTGACCAGAGAAATTACAGTTCAGAGGAAATAAAGGAACTGGAAAGACGGTTAATCAATAAAAGAAATGAAAAAAGAAGAGCGTCAGGCAGAATGACAGAATCATATGTATAGGACTCTTGCATGAAAAAAATCATGCAGGAGTATTTGTGGTTGAAAAAAACATACATGGAAACAATGTAAAGGAGGGAAAAAGCAGAAAAATACTGAACAGATCAATAATTAAGGAAGAAAAGACCGTCAGGGTCTTATTTTTTTTGATAAAAGACAAAAAAGCTGTCCAAATGAGATGTCATAATATAAAAAGCAGTCCAAATATCTGCCACATAAAAAATAACAGTCCAAAAGAGAAGTCATAAGTTAATAACATCAGTCCAAATAAATTCCGGTGAAAGAATGCAGAAAAGCCTTTAAATAAAGGAAAATTAAGCATATTTTAAGATAAGCATATATTATCTTATCCTCATATGTTTTCAGGTTTAATTATCGGGGATAACATATAATATCTGCCGATATTCTTTCTGATAAGGAAGGCTGCTCATTATAAACGTCCTGACGGACGTGGAGCAGCCGTGACAGCTTACGCTGTCCTTGATTTGTTTTGGCAGGAAAAACAGAAAATACAATCGGTCTTAGAAATGAAAAGATGTTTTACAATGAGAATAACCTAAAAAAGAAAAATGTAATCTTTATAAAAACGGTCATGTTTGCTATACTGAAGAAAAAGATTCAGGAGAAAATAACAATGTTTATAAATGAAAGCATAGAACTTGATGTTGAAGAGCTTCCAAAAGTTCTGCAGAACCTGATAAAGGACTGTGAGAGATATGATAATGAAGATGATGAAATAATGTATATAGGAATGGCAGAAGGATTAGCGGTAATTTCAAAGAATCTGTATGCTGAGAATGTGATTACAATGGAACAGAGAAGATTGATAGGAAAAAAATACTGCAGGATGGAGTGAGTGTAATGAAAATTTATGATTTTAATGATTTAAAAGAAAGCAATATAAGATATAGTGGTAATGCCGGATTAAAAAAGGGTGTTATTATAGATAATGAAAGATGGTTTTTGAAATTTCCTAAAAATACAAGTGCCTTTAACAATGCACAGGTTTCATATACTACAAGTTCACTGTCGGAATATTTAGGTTCGAATATATATAAATCGATAGGAATAGATGTGCATGAGACAGTGTTGGGAATATATAAGCGTAAACTTGTGGTGGCATGCAAAGACTTTAATAGAGATAATGAATATCTGGATGAATATACTTCAATCAAAAATGATTATGTTGAAGGATTGGATGATGTGATTTCCTCAGGAAGTGGTCCGTACACAGCAATTGAAGAAATTATGATGGTTATGGACAGCAATCCGGTGTTCCGTCATGTAAAAGGTTTAAAAGAACATTTTTGGGATATGTTTGTAATAGATGCATTTATTGGAAATAATGACAGAAATAACGGTAATTGGGGGGGTATAGTAAATAAATTGAATGGGGAACAGAGAATAGCACCTGTTTATGATAATGGTAATTCGTTTAATAATAAATCAAGTGATGAGCAGATTCATAAACTATTAAGTGATAAAATCAGATTTAAACAGAGCGTATATGATTCAAGGATATGTACATTTACAGAAAATGATAAGATTATAAATCCTTTAAAGTTCATTGAAAGTGAAAAGACAACGGAGTGTTCAGATGCGATATTAAGAATATGTCCTAAAATAAACATGGAAATAATCAGAGATATAATAAAAGAAATTCCAGAAGAGTTTAATGGAATAAAAGTTATGAGTGAAGTTCAGAAAGAATTTTATATCAAAACATTGGAATACAGATACGAAAATGTCATTAAGAAAACTTATACTAAATTAATGGAGAGAGAAAAAATACTTTCAGACCCGTTTTTTTCGTTAAATTCATCCGACCTGAAGCCTGATTATATCGGTAAGGAGGATAAAGAGAAAAATTATCTTCTGCAAAGATTGACAAAGACAGAAAAAGGGGTAACCAAAAGTAACCTGTTGTAACCAAAGTTTATGTGGTATACTATAATCGTAGAAAATTAAATAATGTATATGGTGGATTTACCAGGGGAACCGAAGGGGCGGTTGGCAGGCTTTTGGAATACATATGAAAGGAGCTGATGCCAATGGTTACATATGAGAATTTATTCAATTTTGTAATTATGCTTTGTGCAGTTGTTACTCTTGCTTTACACATTAAATGCAAAAAGTAGCGCCCTCTGTCTGGTAAACTAAGGCACTACTTTTAGTACTTACACTACCGGCAGCTAGCTTAACCTAGCTTTCGGTTCTCTTGCTAAGTCCATTATATACATTAAAACAAAAAAATACAACAGTTTTTAAAAAGTTTACTCTATCGTAATCAAAAGTAACCTGTTGTAACCAAAGTTTGTATAGTATATTATAATCGTAGAAAATTAAATAATGTATATGGTGGATTTACCAGGGGAACCGAAGGGGCGGTTGGCAGGCTTTTGGAATACATATGAAAGGAGCTGATGCCAATGGTTACATATGAAGATTTATTCAATTTTGTAATTATGCTTTGCGCTGTTATTTCGCTTGTGTTAGTTATCATTAATGCAAAAAAGTAACGCCCTCACCTGGAAAATGATTTAGCGTTACTTTTTAATGCTCAGTTATCACCAGAAGCTAGCCACAACCTAGCTTTCGGTTCTCTTGCTAAATCCATTATATACATTAAAACAAAAAAATACAACATTTTTTAAAAAGTTCATGAAAAAATCATGAGCTTTTTTCTTTTGGATGGAGGATTAAAATGAAGAAAAAAAATAAAGTCAGAAACAAAAGTCCCACAGCCTGACAGTAAACACGGACAATAGCAGTCATAAAATCGTATGTTCATATAAAAAATATATATCACGAAAATAATTAATAACAGCACGGACAGATGCCTTAATAAAGAGTACATCGGTCAGACTGTTTTTTATATGGCTTAATTTCCTCACGAATCAAAAATAAGGAAGGAGAAGGGGTGGCAGCGATGCTGCCCCATAATGAAAATGAAAAGAACATTAAAAAAAGCGGTGAGTCTGATAATGACTGCAGTGCTGTTTATCTCAGCAGCATCATTTTCGGGTGCCGCATCAAAAACGGCAGAAGCTGCGGACACATATTATCCGTCATTAAGTTTTAACTTAGGGAAGATTTCAGAGCCAAACACATACATAGGAAAATTAACGGACACATCCGACAAAGGTGAAATGACAACAATAACCATAGCCGGTCATGATGCACTGTGCATGAAATTAAACGGATCTCTTTCAAGATATAACGGATTCTATGATGCAGACATAAACAGTGCATATGGTGCAGGCTACATAAAATACATGAAGGGTGCAGTGTATTATCTTGAGGATGAAAATGAGGAATTCAGCCTTGATTTCAAGTCAAGATATGTATCCTCACAGATAATCATGTGGAGAATACTGCAGATAAGAAGCAGGGACAAATCCGGAACATACAAAAACATAATGGACGGATTTGAAAGCACTTTTAAGTCAATAGTTGAATACTGGGGAGGATGTAATAAAAATACCGCATGGGATGAGATAAACACTGTCATGACATGGTGCAACAATGACATTGCAAGAGTTACCGAAAAAACATCATTAAGGCTTTTAACCCATGCTGACGGAACACAGCCCCTTATTATAGGAAGCGTAAAGCCGGTGGCAAAAAAGGCATATGTAAAACTTCTGAAAAAAGGAAAAGCGGCGGGAGCAGACGTAAGCGGTGCCGTTTATGGAATATATTCTGACAAAAAATGCAGTGAAAAGAAGAGAATACTTAATCTTATAACGGATGAAAACGGGAATGCCGCAACAACAAAGTCCCAGGCAAAGAAATTAAGCCCGGGATGTACATATTATGTCAAAGAAATACAGGCACCGAAAGGCTCCAAAAAGGACAATGCTGTATACAAAATAGTAACATCAGATGAAATGACAAAGGCACAGGCTGTAAAGCTGACAGTTACGGATGAACAATATAGCATAAGAATAAAAGGAAAAAAAGTAAGCAGTACTGATAAACAGAAAGGACTTCCCGGAGCAGTATTCAGGATATATGAATGGAGCATAAATAAGGAAAACTGGAAAAAACACGATGATTATGCAACCGGAAATGACGGTACATTTATCACGGAAAAACTTTATTACACAGCTGATAATGCAGGAAAATTTAAGGCAGAGGAAATAAAGGCACCGGAAGATTACAGGCTGTCATCAAACATAAAATATGTACAGATAAATGGAAAAAACACGGACACGACAATAGAATACACGGCAGAAAATGTGGAAATACCAAAGGAAGGATACATTGCTGTTCAAAAACATGCATATGCAAAAGATAAGGAAGTAAGCAGTGATGAGGATTTGACTGCCGCATTTACCATATATTCAGACAAAAACTGCAGAAATGCAGTATGCACGATAAATACAAATGCATCAGGTTATGGAAAAAGCACAAAGATAAGAATAGGAACATATTACATAAAGGAAACCGGATGGAGCAGTTTTGTAAGGCCTGAAAGCACACAGCCTTATGAAGTCATCGTAAAAACAGATGAAACGACACTGATAGACGGAACAAAGGGAAATCCGGGATGCCAGAAGCCTACGGGAGTGGGATTTAAGCTTAAGAAAACGGATGCAGATGATGAAAATGTGGCAATAGCAGGCGTAAAATTTAAAATATATGAAAAATCGCAGTCAGGATGGGATTATCTCTTTGAGGCAGTTACCGATTCTGAAGGAATTATTGAAATTCCATCAGAATCAGGGAAACTCTACTACACAAAGAAAAACGGCGGAAGATTCATGGTAAAGGAGTCAGAACCGGCAAAAGGATATGTAAAGGATGAAACACCAAGATACATAAACATCGACAGGTCTAATGCCGGCACGACAATAAATCTTGGAATCATAACCAATAAGGCAGTCGGAGGCAGGATAGAGATAAGAAAGACCGCGGCATTGTGGGACGGAAGCATTGCATCAGGAATTGATTTATCTTCAACAGAACTTGGCATAACATACGGACTTTTTACTGATGAGGAATGCACAAAAGAAGCAAAAAGTCCGGTATCCCTTAACAGTGACGGAAAAGCATCATTTGAGGATGTAAGACCGGGAACATATTATTTAAGGGAAACGACTGCAAACAGTGCCTTTTTCGGAATGACAGGGTCAATGAGCAAAAGAGTGCTTAAACTTACGGTCAGTGCCAATAAGACCACAATGGCGGACGGTGAGCTTGGCTATTCAACAGATGGAGGAAATACGTGGACTGACTGCTGGAGCAGTGCACAGAGTGTATCATACGCAGGAGTGTCTGCAACAGCCCTTAATCTGTTTGAAAACACATCCGTTCAGACTGTATTTGGAAACAGAAGCTATGACATTGTAAGTCAGGATGAGGAAACGGCAGAAAGTATTAATGACGTAAAAAATGAGTGGAAAGAGCTGTCAGATGATGAACTGGATGACATAATGGGAAACAGTGAAGACTGCGAACTTGCAGAATTTCTTTCGAATCTGTCTGATGATGAATATGAGAACATAACATCAAGAAATACAAGACTAAACATGCCATGCACAACATATGAGACTGATGATGAGGGAAATCTTAATGAAACATCATCAAAAACGTATCTTGAATATCTGATGGAAATGTCGCAGAAGCCGCAGACTATATCAACCTTAAACGGCACATCGGGATATTTTAACATAAGCATTACCGGAGACGGTAAGACAACAAATTTGAAAATAAATGTTACTGTGTCAAGAACAAATACCACGGGCAAAAGCATAAAGGCGGCATTTACGTCAAGCGGTACAAATAACCACAGCGTAAAACTGTTAAGCACAAGCGTAAATACAACAGAATCAGGAACCGGCACGGGAACGGGAAGCTATAACATAATAACCCTTGGAATAACATATTCAAAGAGCGCCCATTACTATACAAAAGGCTGGATTTCGGGACAGCTTTCAGATCATGCCGGAATGTGGACAGTGGGTTCAAATGCGGCACACGGCAGTAGTGCGTCAACAGTCACCGATTATGTAAGGATGAACCTTACACAGGCAGGACTTAGAACAATAGACGGAAAAACATATCATGCGACATTTACAATGGGATGCTATAAATTTTACGGTGCATTAAAGGTAAATCCAAACGGCGGAAAATGGACGTATGGCTCAGGCACATATACCGGAACAGGAGAAAAGTTTGTTGCAGCTAATACGTGCCAGAGCACGGTTTCGATATCAAATCCTGAAAGGGAAGGACATACATTTACAGGCTGGAGCATTACAAACAAATCAAAATCCCATTCAACACTTGCCGGTAACCTTTACGGAGGAACAATAAGTTCTTCATCTTCAACATTTACCTACTGCAGTGAGGCAGACAGTGCATCAACAGCACAGAATGGAGCTTATGATAAAGGAACAAATACATATGCAGACAATTATTCTGCAGTGATAACCGCCAACTGGAAGGTAAACAGTTACAAGGTTACAGTAATAGACGTTGCAGGAACTGATTCAAACGGAAAGGAAATTTCAACAAAGGATACAAGGGCATCATTTGAAGCAGACTATGGTACAACGGCATACGGCTCAACTGCAGGTAACAGCACATTTCCCGGGGCATATCATGACGGATACTGTTATACGGGATGCTCAGGTGCAGTTGTAACAGCGTCAGGTGCTACGGTTTACAGATATTTCAGAAAAATACCGTCACCTGTAAACATGCCAAACCTTTTAAAGAACATCTTAAAGACAACAGAGCTTGACATCATAAAGGTTGACGCCGAGGATGAAACAAAGGAACTTGATGCAGAGTTCAGCGTAAATCGCTGGTCAGAAAAGGAAAAAGATTATGTGCCGTATCTTACAGGCGTAAAATCAGGAACCAGAATAACCCTTGAATATAACGCTGATAATCCTGGGGGAAAGTACAAGGTGGTAGAAACAAAATATCCGGCAGGATACAATCAGATTCAAACAGAAGCTGTAATATCATTATCAGAAGGTGTTACACTGCCGTTATATGAAAATCTTCTTGGAGTGGATGAAGACATGGGAGTGTACATGCCGAGAAGGGCATATAATAAAGGCGAAATAGTAAGGGATTTTGCAGAAACGGAAACTGCCGCATGGTACAGATGTAAGGTATCAAACGTAAATAAGAAACTGTCAGATACAGCATACTGGGAAAAGATAACGAAGGATAATTACAACAGATACAGCGACCTTGTAAACGGAGCAGGCGAATGGGACGTGGAAGCAGATGTTGTAACATCGATGTCGGTGGTGCTGGGGAATGTGCCAGTATCAACTGAAAAAATAAGAATAGATAAACATAATATTGATAATGAACAATTAGAAAATGTAAGGTTCACAGCTTATTATAATAATGGTAATAAATTTTCTGATTTCGAATGGAACAATGTCTTAAAAGTGTATGAATCCAGAGATTACACAATAACTGACGAGTTAGAACACTGTACTGTGACAGAGGGAACAAGTTATAATCAATATAAGTTGGAATTGACAGTAAGAGAGGAAGAAGCTCCTATTGGTTACATTCCGGTGGATGATTTTAAAATAATTATTACTGCAGACGATATTAGTGGGGATATTGAAATAGGAAAAATAGAAGTTTTAATGGCTGATGGAACAAAAGAAGATATAAATTATGGAAGTCCGGTAAATGTAGTTGATGACAACATAGACATAAACTTAAAACTTACAAAGAAATCAACTGATACATTCCTTGATGCATCAACCCTTGCAGGTGCAGTATACGGCATATATGACAATGAAGAATGCACGTCTCTTGTTAAAACCATAACAACAGATGAAACAGGAAGTGCATGTGCTTTTAAACTTATGTTTAAGGATTACTGGATTAAGGAAATTTCAACTCCGACATCAGGACTTTATAAGTTAAGCAGTGAGGTAAAACATCTGGATGCAGAAGCACTGTTAAATAACAATTCCAATGTATCAGAGATTAGTGCAGACATTACATTCATGGAAGAGCCGTTGTATTGTGAGATACTCATTAAAAAAACAGGATATGAAGATGTGTTCCATTTAAGCGAGAAAAACTTAAAGGGAGCAGGATTTAGTATTTATACGTTGCCTGAAATACCTGAAGGACAGGATAAGGAAGAATATATAAAAACTTATGATTTCTCAAAGGATAAACCAGTAAAAGAAGAAATTTTTACGGATGATAACGGAATCGGACGTATTAAAAATCTTGTAACCAGAGAATACGTGCTTGTTGAGACTACAGTTCCAAAAGGATACATTAAATCAGACAACATGCTCATAAACCTTACGTCTGCATACGTTGGAAATACTGACGAAACAGCATATGCCTTAAAAGTATGCAACGAACCATACACAGCACCGGTAAAAATATACAAGAAAAGCACACTTGATGAAAACATAAAACTTGGCGGTGCAGTATTTAAGATTTATGACTTAAGTGAAGGCGGATTCATCGGTGACACATATACAGTGATAGATGAAGAAGAAAATGAAACAGAAATTACGGACATAAAATATTTCACAACTGATGAATCAGGAATGGTAATTACGGATGCACTTAAAGCCGGAAAATATAAGATATATGAGACAGAAGCTCCTTTAGGATATAACATATGTAAAGATCCGGTTATGATTGAAATAGGAGAAGGTCTTGAGGATGGTATGGACGAAGGAGGATATCCTTATTATGAGGTAACTTTTGAAAATGACCCTGCGGACACTGCATTTTACAAGAAAGACATTACAACAAAAGAAAACATAAAAGGTGGAAAATACAGTGTAAGCACGTCTGACGGAAAAGTAATTGATGAGTGGACAGGCAGCGGAGAGGCACATCACATATACGGACTCATAAAGGGAGAAAAATACATTTATTCTGAAATAAATGCACCTGACGGATATGTGCCGGCAGAAGACATTGAATTCATGGTAAATGATGACGGAAGCCTTACGGAGGTTATAATGCATGATGATTACATAAAGACAGAAATATCAAAACTTGACCTTGTATCGGAAAACCATCTTGCAGGATGCACACTTCAGATACTTAATTGTAACGGAGAAGTAATTGATGAGTGGATAACAGATGGTACAGCCCACAGGATAAACAGACTTCCAAAGGGAGAGTACGTACTCCATGAAAAAGAAGCGCCTAAGGGTTATGTAAAGGCAGAGGATGTTGAGTTTTACATTACAGAAACAACGGAAATACAGGAAGTTTTTATGTATAATGATTATACAAAAACGGCATTTGTAAAACAGGCATCAGATACAAGAGAACCGCTTGAAGGCTGTGTAATGCAGCTTAAAACCGCTGACGGGGAAGTGATTGATGAATGGACAACAGCCACGGAGCCGCACATGGTATATAAGTTAATCCCCGGTAAAGAATACATACTCCATGAAAAGGCGGCACCTGATGGTTATAAGACAGCAGAAGACATAACATTTACTGCAGGAGAGGAATATGCGGCAGATGAGTCAGGATACTTTGATGAAAGCAGAAAAGTTCAGAAAATAAACCAGTCATCATACGGAATAGAGGATGATTCATACATAGAACAGGAAAATGACGAAAAAGTATCTTTGATGGAGCTTAATGAAGATATGGAAGAATCAGATGACAACGCAGTAATTGAAGATGTTAATGAGGATGACTTCGATGATGCAGGCTTTGACTGCACATCACAGGTTACCGTTACAATGACGGATGACCCGCTTGAAATAATACCTGAAAAGGTGGATGAAAATGACAATCCGGTATACGGTGCAGTAATGCAGATTTTAGACGCAGATGGCAATGTAGTCTATGAGTGGACAACAGGTCTCATGCAGACCAAGGGATTCAAGGTAAAAAGAGGAACATATGTCATACATGAAAAGGAAGCACCAAAAGGATACATGCCGTGCGATGACATTGAGGTTAAAATAACGGATGATGATGTAAGCGTTAAAGTGGTTGACCATACAATGAAGGCAGAAATAATAAAGACTGATGAAGAAGGAAACC
>CAYWUE010000018.1:0-34402 GCA_964461415.1 uncultured Eubacterium sp. | reverse complement strand
CCCTGCTGGGCAAAACCTATATTGAAGATTGCATCAGCAAAAAGGTGCGTATTAACAACGGTGAACGGGCACAGTATTATGTGGAGAATAATCATCCTGCGATTATCGATGCGGATACCTTTGCACAGGTGCAACAAGAACTTGCACGGCGTGCCTCAAAGCGAAAGGTAAAACAAAAAGGTACAACAACCGAGCAAGGTAAATACTGCGGAAAATATGCTCTCACAGAATTACTCGTCTGCGGGGAATGCGGAACGCCATACCGCCGATGCACCTGGACGGCAAGCGGTCAAAAGAAAATCGTGTGGCGGTGTATCAACCGCCTTGATTATGGCAAGAAATACTGTCACCACTCACCGACTATGGAAGAAAAAGCATTACAGTATGCGATTATGAATGCTGTAATGAGGGTGGCAAAAAGTAATCCGGATATCCTGCAAACACTGAAGACACACATTGAAATAGGCCTTGGCGCCGATTCAGGCACCGATGACAGCATAGATACCCAAATCCGCATTGCTCAAATCGATAAGGAATTCAGCGATATACTGAATGCGGTAACTGCGGATAATTCCGATAGCATACTTACCGATCCGCGTGTCGAAGAACTGATGACAGAAAAGAGAATGCTTGAAAACAAAATGGCGGAATACAGCAGTGCCGAACAAAAACGCAAAAATGCCGTATCTCGGTTAGACAATATTTTCACGGTGCTTGACGGATTGAAAAATCATCCGTTGACCTATGACGATAGCATAATACGCAAAATCTTACAGCGTGTAATTGTAGAATCCAAAGATAAAATCAAGGTGGTTTTTACTCACGGACTTGAGGTGGAAACCGAGGTGGAACGATGATGCTCAAAAGCCGAAAAAGGATTGCGAAAGTTCAACTCTTACTTCCGAAAAACAGAAAAAATCTTTTTCATGTACCAATCACATTTTTAATAAACAAAAACCATACATTCAAGGAGTAGAAAACACAATGAAAGGCAACAAATTTTTTAAAACAATCAAGTTTACAGTGGCTGAAATTGATACGATTGACGAATGGTTGAACGCCACTTCCAAAGTGATTGAGGAGCATGGCGGTACGGTTGTTGGCATTACGTCACCTGCAACATTTGGCGTAAAGCCGATTTATCTTGTATACACGCTGATTTATACGGCGAAGAATGAAATCAGTGGCATAACTGAAAACACAGAGGAAACGGAGAGGAGTATGAATGGAGATGACAACTCTTCCGAAGCGTGATGGTGAGTGTGAAAAAGACTCACGACAGAGTAGACATGAGAGAATCAGAAATGCGTATGTCAGAAGCAAATTGAGTTACGAACAACTTTCCGTTCTTTTGGGTGTAAAGCGAGATACTCTTGCTAAGTGGCTTACAAAATCTGCTATTCGTGTTCCACCTGAATATGTTGTGGAAATGATTGAAAATAGAGTCAATGAATATCTGAGTGGTGGTGTAGAAGATGCTGTACAAAACATTGAATAATGAACAGAGAGAAATTTTTGACCGTCTTGTAAGTGGCGAAAACCTTTTTATTACAGGCAATGCAGGAACAGGCAAATCCTATCTTGTTAAGGCTTTTGATGAATGGTGCGAAAAAACAAAAAGGAATCTTGTCAAGACTGCCCCGACAGGTGTTGCTGCTCTTGAAATCGGCGGTGCAACGCTTCACAGACAGTTTGGGCTTGAAGTTGGTCTTGACTTTACAGAAGTTACAGAAGAATCTGTTGTCACAAACAAGAAGCTTAACTTTCTGAAAAGGGCAGATGTTCTTCTGATTGATGAAATTTCCATGGTAAGAATGGATGTTTTTGACAGGCTCATGTTGATTCTTGAAGCTTATAATAAATACAGAAAGAGCAAAAGGAAGAATCCAGTACAGCTTGTATTTGTTGGCGATTTTTTTCAGCTTGCTCCTGTAATAAACAGAGAAGAAAGACCGTACCTTGAAGAATATTATCACAGACCAATTGGAGACGCTTATTGTTTTCAGTCAAGGTATTGGAAATTGTTCAAGGTTCAGCTTTGCAATCTTACAAAAGTTGTAAGACAGGCTGACCCACAGTTTTGTCAGGCTCTTGATGAATGTAAGGAAGGCGATATACATTGCTTGCAATTTATCCGTCAGACATCAGCAAGTGATATTATTCCTAACGCCATTTGGCTGTGTGGAAAGAATGCGACTGCTGCAACAAAAAATATGACAGAACTTATGAAAATTAAAGAGCCTTCACATACTTATGTTGCGAAGTATAGCGGTGATGTAACAACAAAGGACAAGCTGTGCGAAGAAACGCTCACACTGAAAGTCGGAGCAAGAGTTGTGTTCCTTATTAACGATCAGCTTGACAGATTCCAAAACGGTACAACTGGAACTGTTACAACGTGTGAAAATGATGCGGTTACTGTGAAAGTGGATGATAGAAAAGACTTCAGCGGTGTAGTTGTAGAAGGAAAAACCGTAAGAGTTGAAATCCATGCTTTTTGCAAATACAAGTACGAGTCTAAGGCTAAAACAGTTTCTGTTGTTGATGAAAACAGTTCTAAGAAACAAAAAAGAGAGTTTGCTCTTGCCAAAGTTGAGACAGGCAGAGCAGAACAGCTTCCTCTCAGACTTGGCTATGCAGTAACGGTTCACAAGTCGCAAGGACAGACCTATGATGCGATGAATGTAATTCCTGAAATCTTTGCAACAGGGCAGCTTTATGTTGCTCTTTCCAGATGCAAGACGATTCAGAATATGCACATTGAAGGAAATCTCACAAACAGAATGGTAATGTCTTCTGCTGAAGTGCTTGCGTTCTACAGTGACCCCGAAAGCTATTCATTCTTTGGTGACGGCATCGCAACACTTCATGTTCCTGAAAAATACAAAGACAAAATTTTAGCTCTTATCAAAGAGTGGGAAAGCGGAGTAGAAAGTGAATCTGCACAGCAGAAAACAACGGCTGCCTTAAATTGGGGACGTAGACAACTTTCAGAGGTGAGTTAATGGTTTATATTACAGGAGGCACACACGCAGAATTTGAAATTGTTCAGACTACAAGAGAGTGTGAGCAGGCTGTAAAGCTTTTAAACCGTGTTTATGCAAACAACAAAGGCGAAGTCATTGACTTCTTAAAAGCTCTTGAAAAGAAAGACTGGCTTGCAAAAGAAGCTGAGAAGGAAACAAATACTGACAGTGAAACCGTAGGAAGTAACTGGGGACAGAAAGGGGCGTAAAAGTATGGCTGTACTGAGTGTTTCAAGAAGAACGGACATACCAACATACTTCTCAGAATGGTTCTTGAACCGTCTGGAAGCAGGGGAAGTATATACGAGAAATAATCCGTATAATCCGAATGCGGTATCTCATATTACATTCAGAAAAGAGGACATTGACTGCATTGTTTTCTGGACGAAGAATCCGATACCAATGCTTAATAAAATGGAGCGTCTGAAAGGTTATCCGTACTACTTCCAGTTTACGCTTACAGGGTATGGTGAAGATATGGAAGCAGGGCTTCCCGATAAGGAAAAACTGATTCAGGCATTCCGCACTCTTGCTCTTATGCAGGATTCAAACCGTAAAGTGATATGGAGATATGACCCGATTGTTTTCACCAGTACTTATACAATGGAATGGCACATAAAGACATTTGGACTGATAGCAAGAATGCTCTCAGGTTTTACAGACAGATGTGTGATTTCCTTCCTGAACATATACGATTTTGTAAAAGAGAATCTGAGAAAAGGTCATGTATTTGCACAGAACAAAAGCAAGGAACAGCTGCTTGAATTTTGCAAGCAGTTATCGGAGATTGCAAACTGTCATGGCATGAGAATCTATTTCTGTGCAGAGGTAATCTCTCTCGAAGAAGCGGGTATCGAACACGGTGCTTGTATCGACCAGAGATATATTGAAGAACACATCACTGGCTATCCTCTTAAAGGTGGAAAGGATAAGGGGCAGCGTACCGCCTGCCACTGTATGTCAAGCGTTGACTTTGGAAGATATAACACTTGTAAAAACGGCTGCCGTTACTGCTACGCCTGTAAAAATCAATCCCAGATTGACAGTCTTTTTTCACAGTATGATGAACGTTCACCTATCCTTTGTGACACGTTAAAGTCAACAGATGTGATTACAGAAAGACCTCTGAAAAGTTTAAGAAAAGCTGAAGAACTTAATCAGCTTTCACTGTTTTAGTGAGAAAGGAAATGTGCATGATTGCAAAAGAATTAAAGTCGCTTTGTATGATTGTAGAACCTCACGGATTTTGTACTTTCTTCTGAAAGGAAAACGATGCGATTTCTTTTCAGAAGAAAGTACAAAGCTGAATCAGCAGAAACAACAGCAGAAGCTCCAATGGACGAAAGCGGGCAACTCCATTTGCTCGCATAATTCGGTCTTTCGCTGTAAAGCAAAACGTGTTATAGCAACAACTATAAATAATTCTGGAAATATGTTATAATGAAAAAATAAATGTTAAGGAAAGGGATGAGTCAAATGAATCAAAATGATGTTGTATTTACCCGCAAGCATTTCGATTTCCAGATTCCACAGGAGGTAGAAACAGCTATTAGTAATTTAGAAAATGCCGTTTTAACAAATTCTACACTTCTTGACTGTTACCTTGAAGAGTTGCGTTCTTTCGTTCATTTTAATACAGGTGGTGAAGACGGCTTAACCGAGGAACAGGGCGAAGAAGTTATAGATTTCTATTACAGAAGGAGATATGCTAAAAATGATTGATTTTACGTTGTGTCCGATTGACCTGACTGCCAACTATGGCGGTTCAGACCAAAAAAGAGGTATTATATATCATGGTGAAAGATATATGTTGAAGATGCCAGACCGCATTTCGGATGATAAAAGAAATGATTTGAACAGTTCATATTCTAATAGCATTTATTCGGAGAATGTGGGCTGCGAAATATTGAAAAAGTTAGGTTTTGAGGTTCAGGACACACTAATTGGCTACATCGAAAATCAGAACGGCGAGCAAAAGCCTGTTGTTGCCTGCAAGAACTTTGTACCGCAAGGGTATTCTATGGTTGATTTCAGAGCTATCGAAGACGCTGTTCTGATTGACAGGAAAGCAGGAAAGATACCGAGAATAGAGGACATTTACAATATAATGAGTGGGGACAACGCTTATTTTTCAAAGGAAATGGGTGCGATTGCTTTGGAAAAGTATTGGGACACGTTTATTGTAGATGCAATGTTGGGAAACTTCGACCGACACGCAAATAATTGGGCTTACTTCATAAAGAATGACGGAAGTGAATTGAAATTTGCACCTATTTTTGATTGTGGCTCTTGTTTATATCCACAAATATCAGACACAGCAATTCCAAATATTTTGTCTTCGGAAAGTGAGATTGTAATGCGTATTGATAAGTTCCCTACAGCTGCTCTTGAATTGCCAAACAAAATGAAGGCAAATTACAAGGAATATATTCAGTCTCTTGGCAATCCAGACTGCACAGCCGCTTTAATGCGAGTTTATCCTCGTATTGATATAAATAAGGTCGAGGAGGTTATATTTAACACCTCGTCTATTTCTGATATAAGAAAAGAATTTTACAGCACCATGATTAAAAAAAGAATAGAACGGATTTTAGAACCTGCTTATGAAAAGGCGTATAAGCAAACGAAGTCTATTTCAAATAACAAACCGTGTAAGAAAAAATCCAAAGGCTTTGAATATGGAGATTAAATCGGTTGAAAAAATTCAATGGTAAAGGCGAATATATGCACGATATTCTTCAAAAAGAAGCGCAAAGAAAGGGGTTGGGACGATGAACAAGACGGATATACGAATCTGTAAAACGCAAGGATATTTTTATTCTCTTATGGCAAGAAAAAAATATAACATGAGCATTTTTTCTGATGCGTTTATGTGTTCGGACTTCTGCAAACGTCACTTTGATACGTTCTATTCGCCCTATCAGACGGAGTTCCCAAAAGCAATTTATGAACTTTGTATGCCTGAAATAGAGAAGACTCTTGTTAAAAAAATGTGTGCATCAGAGAATGACCGTTGCTTTTCCGAAAGCATTGGTTTTATCTATCGAAAGATTTATCAGGAAACCAGTATTCCCAGTGATGAACTCGCTAAAATGATTCCGTATGATGAAATTATGAATTATTTTGTGAATGATTCCGATTGGTTTGAAGAAGACCATAAAGGTATGGAAGGCATTTTTGATGAACTTATGCAGAAGCATGGATTGAAACGCAAAAGATACGATGCAGATATTGACACTTTGCTGTCTGAATAAAGTCAGATATTAAATTTGATTTTCCACACCTCATACCTCGCATGGGATGCTTTTTGGAAACGCTTGTTGTTCTTCAGGCATCCCAAATCTGTTTTGAGAATATATCTGAATAAATAACGAAAAAATATGTTGCAAATAGCAAGAAAACAGTATATAATCAAAATATGAATGTATATACATACCATTCAAGTATTATGAAAGGAAAGCATAGTGTATGGTAAAAGGAACAAAGAAAATCAGGCGGGTAAATACAGGATTGAAAGAATATTATGTGTATGATTTAGACGAAGATGCAGCAGGAAAACGAAAGCGTTTGTATGCAAATTCGGAAGCAGAATTGATAGAGAAAATAAGATTGGCAGAGGAAGAAAGACAGGTAAGATTATCTTACCAAAAACCTGACAACCTACTTCTCGAAAGCTATGTGAGATTTTACTTCAAAAATGCTGTTGGAAACATTCCTTCAAAGAATATCAAGCGCAGTCTTCAAGTGTTTAAAAGAGTTGTGTTTCCGTCAGAAATCAATATGGATATAACAAAAATTTCTGTCAGCGATGTTGAATATTTTTACAAAAAACTTATTGAGAAATATTCGGCACAGAGTATCGAACTGATACACGAATCCTTGTGTAAGACGTTTGAACTTTCTAACGCTCTTGGCATAACAAGTTTTGATACATCAAAGATTGCCGTTCCGACAAGAAAAAATGGTGAACTCATTTCAGAACATATTATGAATGCCGATGAACTGAAAGTGATGACTGATTACTGCGTTGTAGATGATTGCGGAAGATATGGAAGAAGTGAACTCGTGATAATATTTTCTTTGCTGACAGGACTGAGAATTTCAGAAATACAACGTCTTACTAAAGAAAATGTTTCTTCTGATTTTACAACACTTTCTTTAGAAAGCAGGGTGTTTCCACTTTCAGAAAGAGCATCTATATGGTTGGAATCACACTTGGCATCCAGTGACCCTTTCCGTACATTAAATCTGGAAGGAGCAGAGACCATGTTTTGTAATTCCAACGGAAAGCCGACTGCCCTTTCAAGTGTTCAGACAACACTTACAAGAATCACACAGAGGCTTGGCTTGCCTCGTGGAATTACTGGAAAGACAATTCATAAAGCGGTTATTGTAAATCGTTTGAAAAGTGGCGAAGGGAAAGAAGAACTGCGAAAGCTGTACGGTTATAAAACTTCTGACCCGATTCAAAAAATGCAGGATGATTATTACATTCTGAATGAACTGTTTTAAGGTTGATGTGTGTGCTAAGTATATATTTTATACTTAGCCACGTTTGCAATGCTGATTTTAAACAGTTATTTCAACTATTCAACAATGTAATCAAATAGGGCTGTAATGCGTTGTACAGCCCTATAATTTGGCACAAAAATAACGAATACAAGTATAGTATAACAAAAAATATCAAAAAGCGTAATACGACTATATAATACAGGAAGGTGTGGTTTTTTGAAGAACTCAAAAAGGCAAAAAAGCGCAGGTGGTTTTGGTCGTGAAAAACCGATGAATCAAATTATGCCTGTTCCCGAAACAGCGATTTCGACAAGCAGTTTTTATCTGCTGAAATGGATAGCTTGTATCACAATGTTGATAGACCATATTGCATTATTCTTTCGAGTGCAGTGTGACATTCCTGACGACACATACTGGATAATGCGTTGTGTAGGTCGCATTGCGTTTCCTCTATTTGCCTATTTGTTGGTGGAGAGTTTTCACCATACACAGCATAGAGGAAAATCGCTCTTAAAAATCGGAATGATAGCACTGATTAGTGAGATTCCGTTTGATGTCGTAAACATATCCCGAATGCCGATTGGTGGAGATATTCTCAATCTGAATTATCAGAATGTATGCTTTACCTTGTTTCTGTCATATTTGCTCTTGATGGCAACAGATATTAGCTATAACAAAGTGAAAGCACTGTATAATAACAGTAAATTCGGAACGATGGTAGAAGCGAGTGTCAAGGTTGTTATTTTAGGAATCGCTATGGTGGAGGTGCAGTTGCTTAATGCAAGTTTTGGTTACGGCGGCGTACTGTTTATCTTCCTGCTCAACTTTGCAAGAGGTAGAAAACATAAGTCGATTTATCAAGCATTCGCTTTTCTGATTTTCGGATTAACACAAGCACATATTGAGTATTTATTTATCATCATTTCATTTGTTTTGCTCATGCTGGTGCAGTGCAAAGCAAAAAGAAACGGCAGCGAAAAAGAAAATATGTGTCTAAGATTTCTGCGAAGCAAGTTTTCACGAACATTTACACGCATATTCTATCCATTGCATTTGATAATTCTTGTTCTTGTCAGAACTGTAATGGTCTTATAAAAGAAGGTGAAGAAGCTTGGCATATTCTTATTGGGACAGCATCAATAAGTATGGTGCAAAAAAGACGGAGTGTCTGTATGGACATACGCACGATAGTAAAAAGGAAGCGGAGAGATGCAATGAGTTGAATCTTTTACAAAGAGCAGGAGAAATCAATTCTCTTGAATTTCAGAAAACGTTTCTGCTTCTTGAAAAGCAAAAGTACGATATGCCTATGAAAAGCGAACAAAAGGCAGAGTACAAAGCTGATTTTTACTATTACGATTTCCAACTGAAGAAGTGGGTGATTGAGGATAGTAAGGGACATAGAACAAAAGATTATGTCCTGAAAAGGAAACTTGTCAAACACTTATACTGTGCTGACGGAAAAACTATTTTTATTGAAACTTAAATCGAAGAAAGGAAAGTGTATATCCAAAGGATTGCACGAGGGAAACAATTATGAAAAGAACAAAAACAATGATTATTGTATCTGCTCTTTGTTTGGCAGTAATGATGACGGCTTGCGAAAAGAATGCAAATTCCACTGTTGACGGCAAGAACGAACAGACTACTGAATGGTGGGAAGCTACCAATGAGAGTATGAGGGAAAAAACTACAACTTCTGAAGAAACAACTGTAGAGGAAGAAACGACAGAAAGTACGGGGGTGGAAACTACCGAGGATGCCGCAACAGAATCTGAGACTACTTCCGAAAACGGTAATTTCAGTGACGGTAACAGCGATAATGGAAATCAGAAAGAACCTATCAAAACAGAAAAAGAAGATATTATCCACGACATTATCATTAACGGAGAACACAATATTAAACGCCGTTATACTTTCGACAGAATGGAAGTGAATGGCATACTGCTTGAAGACCTTGAAAGTCTGGATTATCTGGTAAGTGCGGCTGCATTGCAGCAGGATGCAAGCAATATCTTTTACAATCCGAGTAATGACAGCGATGATATTTTTTGGCAAGGTTGCAGCTATGGAATCGAAGGAATTGACGGATGCTTTTATATCGAAGCAGTGCCGTATACTGACGGAAAAGTAACTGCTGAAAACACATTAAGCACTGACCTTTCCAAACCTGAAGACTACTGGCGAATCAGAAGTATGTACGCCAATGCTGACAGTATCGGAGATTTGGAAGTAAAATTTATGGGTGGTATCACTATCGGAATGTCAAGGGAAGAAATCGACTCAATGTTTGGCAATGTGGAATGTACAACAAGCGGATATAGCTACTATGCCAACAAAAATGGAGCGATTTTAATTCGATACAATGATAACGATTTGGCTGAGGAGATTTACAGTTTTATTGATTATAACGACTATCTGAAGATTAAGTACAACAACTGATTGGAAAGGAGAATTTGGATTGAACTTTAAAAAACTTTCTTTAATGCTTTTTATATGTGCTTCACTTGTATCTTTTTCCGCTTGCGGAAACAATGACAACACATCTGAATTACAAACAGAATCAGAGCAGGTCGAATGGTGGAATGTATCAAACGAAGGTATGGAAGAAGCGGAAGCTGCATCTTCTGAAGTAAACGTCTCTGAAAATTCAGAAGCTACAACAGAGGAGTCCGATGAGGATACGGCAGAAGATGTTACCACTGAAACAGAATCGGGTGAGACTTCAAATGGCGGTACAGGTGGTAATACTTCTGGCAACGGAACACTTTCAGGAACTCCAAACGGTAACGGCGATACTGCGGAGAAGGAACAATACGAGGATGAACAAGCTCCGTCCGAAGTATACACTCCTGACGTTGAGATTTTTGGTGAGAAAAATGTAGCTGACAGCATTCCGCTTTCAACAGTCAAGGTGAATGGAAACGTCTTAGATATTAGAGAAGAAACGGTGGATTCTTTTATCAATACAGCGGGGCTTAGACAGAACAAAGGCTATTCTTTATCCAATTATTTTGAAACGGACAATACCTATGATGGCATCTTCTGGTATGGAAAAGGTTATGGCATTTATAACAACACACAGGACGAAGTCAAACGATTTACAGGTACGCACATTTTTATCGAAGGCATTGAAAGCGGATTTGTAGCTGCAATAGTAGACCCTACGGTAGAAAGCGGTTATCAGATACGAAGCGTATATGCAAGCACTGATACAACCGAAAACGACTTTGCAATAGAATTTGTCAGTGGAGTTAAAGCAGGTATGACAAGAAGTGAAATCGAAGCTTTATTCCAAAGTGCAGGTGATACCACAAAAACATATACTTATTATGCAAACAAGGATGCTGCACTTTTGATTTTCTATGATGAAAATGATACGGCTATGGAAATTTATCTCTTTGCAGATTATGACTTCATGCCGATTCTCTATTCCGAAAAGGAAGAACCTGTAGTGGAAGAAATGACGGAGGAAAGCACGAAAGCAACAGTGAAAGTAATTTCTCCTGAATCTGCAATGCAAGTGGGGAGATGATGAAGCAATGGCGGTGTGCATAAATTGTGGTAAGAGTTCAATAGTGGTACTGTGCCGTAAATGTAGAAAAAAGATTCCATCAGGATTTAGCAGACACGTTGCTCCCGATGACCTCTTATCCGAAATCAAGCGAAACGAAAAGTTGAAAAACATATTCCAGTCTGATATTACTTTTGGTAAACTTCAAGTAGATACCATCAATAAACTATTCCATATTGATAATGGTTATTATCGTATTGCAGACCTTTCAAAATACAGTTTTTATTCAAGTGAGCCACGTTTTTCTTACGGTTTTTATAGGAGAAATGTTTGGGAAGATATTTATTTTGCATTCACGTTAAGAGACGGAGCAGGACTTAATCAGGAAAGGCGTGTAAGACGTATCAAGACTGTTTCCTGTGCATACACAAATACAGGGAACTATATCAGCGTAGAACCGTCAGTTGCCATGCTGAACATGAAGCAACTTTTTACGCAAATGATAGAGGATGAAAGAAATAGGTTGAAATCGAATCTGGCATTGAACTTATCCGAACTTATCAGCGTATGAAGCTTATTCGACACATTCTGATATTGAACGTATTCTCAATTTCTTTGACGGAAATATGACGGCTGACATTGATTTGCAGAGACAACTTGAATTTAACTTCCGCAACGGTGTTACAAAGAATATCTCTTGCAAATTCTTCAAAGTTACATTCTACAAGAAGGGTACGGTTCACATCACGTTTACCTGTCCTGAACTCATTGACCGTTACAATATCTATTGTGCAAGGAACAGACGTTGGCTGCCGCCAAGCTACGGCACAAAGAAGTACGAAAATATGAGTGCAGAGGAGCAGGCAGTCATCAACGAATTTCAGGGCAAAGAAACGTATGCAAAGGTCATGTCAAGAAGTGATTACTACCTTGCATCACCTGTTACAAAGGCTGAAATGCTTATGCTTAGTGCCGATAATGCAGAACAGGGAGTAGCTTAATGTTACTCTTTGCCACGAAAGCAACTGGAACGTTCCTGCGGGAGCTAAAGTTACTTTTTAACAGCAAGAGATACACTATACGACAGTGTTCTCGACCATTATGAACGGAAAAGCAAATAATCTATAAACATATTTAATTGGGAAAAGCATTCGTATTTGACTATCTGTACAAAAGTTACTTCTGCAAATAACGAAATTTTATTGTTTTGCGAATTGATTTTTACAGAATAAATGTGTATAATTACAGCAAAATAGACATAATAAGTATAAAAAACTGTAAAAGAGGTGACAATATGCTGATAGAATATCTGAAAGAAAATTTTGGGGTCAATGCTCCTATTTTAATAGAGAACATTAAATACAAAGAATATTCTTCTTCATGGTTGTTCAAAGAATTGAACAAGCTTTGTAATTACGGAGAACTGTCTCGTTTTGATAAAGGAATATACTATATCCCTACTGAAACGATTCTTGGAAAAAGTGTACTTTGTGCGGAAGATGTAATTGAAAGAAAATATATTTCGGACGGAATTTCGGTCTATGGATATTACAGTGGTATAGGATTCATGAATCGCATAGGGCTGACTACACAAATGGTTTCGAGAGCTACCATATATACCAATAACGAATCTACCAGAAAGCGTATTGTAAAAGTAGGCTATCTCGATGTCATTGTCAAAAAAGCTCAGACTAAGGTTACGAAAGAAAATGTGAACACGCTTGCTCTTTTGGAGCTTATAAATGAAATGCCCGAATGGTATTGTTGCGATGACGAAAAGAAAAGGATTATTGCTGAATACATCACAACAAGCGGTATTTCAAAGAGTGATATAACAAAATATGTTTCCTTTTTTCCCGATAAAATGTCGAAGAAGCTTATAGAAAGTGAGCTGATTTATTATGCTTCATGAAAATGGAGAAATGTTCCGCCAAGTGATTGCAGGAACGGCAGAAGGCTTGAATATTGCGAGAGCAATCGTTGAAAAAGACTACTATGTTACTGCACTGCTTGCAGAAATATCCAGAAGAACACCTGACCTTGTATTTAAGGGCGGTACGTCACTTTCAAAGTGCTATAAAATTATACAGAGGTTTTCTGAAGATATAGACTTAAACCTTTCAGGTGCAAATAAGCCTACGGAAGGACAGCGGAGAGCGTTAAAATACAATATCACAAACTCCATTGATGCGCTTGGGCTTACTCTCTCTAATCCAGAAAGTATTAGAAGCAAAAGAGAGTTTAACAGTTACATGGTTGACTATCCTGCGCAATATCATTCTGGAAGTGTCAAAGATAAATTACAGGTCGAAACCGCCGTCTTCATGAGAACTTATCCGTATGGAAAATGTAAGGCAACAAGTTATATACAGGATTTTCTTGAAAAGAGTGGGAAAAGCGATTTGGTCGATAAGTTAGAACTTCCTCAATGCGAACTTAACGTGCAGAGCATTGAACGAACGTTAATTGATAAATGTTTTGCCTTGGCAGATTATTATATGACGGGCAAAACAGAAGCTCATTCAAGACATTTATATGATATTTACCGACTCATGGAGTATATCAAGGTAGATGACGAATTGAAAGCCCTTGCTGAAACTGTGAGATTAGAAAGACAGACTGACGCAAAATGCCCATCGGCGAAAGACGGAATCGCTTTAAGCAGCGTTCTTACTGATATTTTGAAAAAAAGCATATATGAAAGAGATTATGCAGAAGTGACAGAAAATATTTTGTATGCTACAGAGAAGTTGCCATATAGCGAAGCGGTCAAAGGACTTCAAGAAATTATAGACAGTAAACTGTTTGACCGCAACAAAGACATAAAAGCAAGACCAAAAGAAACGTTTATTCATAAAGATTGAGAAACAATTTAGACGCTCTGCATCATCGCAGGGCGTTTTTGTTTATATGCACAAATCAAGCCACCGAAATGTAACGAATGTTTGTATATAATACCACTTGAAATAGTTGTAGCAATGTGGTATAATAGTAAATGTAAGGAAAAGAGAAATGAGGGTTACTTATGAAACTGTATGAGATGCTTTCTGATACGCTGTATTATCAGAAAATCTGTATTTTTGAAATCAACGATTATAGCCAGAATATGCCATTATTTAAGGGCATCGTAGATGATGCCCGCAAAGATGATGATGTGTGGTACTATCTGATGAATAAGGTTGAACAGTATTTTTGTGAAGGTGGGGTTTTGGTAATCAAGGTAAAATCCAAACATTACAAAAAGTGCTTTGAGAAGCAGTATTCAGGCTCTGATGAATGGGGTAAGGAGATTTCTCAAAGACCATGGAGATGGTGTTCAGAAATCAAAAACGAAATCAAGAAACTGGAAGAAGGCGAATAACAATGAACAAGAAAATAATGTGTGATACCTGCCTGCACAAAAACGTTTGTTATATGCTTGAAATAAGCAACGACATTGAGCATCAGCTTGAAGAGTTTGGTTGTAAAGACTACCTTCCTAACCTGCACGGATGCAGGTGTAACAAATATAAAAGTGGTACGCCTGCGGGGGACGGTGTGGTTTCATCATGCCGAGATATGTGGAGCGAAAGGAAAACTGCATTTTGTCCATATTGCGTGATAAAAGAGTTTGCGGAGAGATTAAAAACGGAATGGTGGAACAATAGATATGAAAGTCCAGATGTGGATTTTAATGATTATGTTGACAATCTCACAAGAGAGATGGTAGGAGGAAAGTAAATGGCTTACCAGAGAAAAACTCGTGATGTCTGGAAAGAAATCGCAAAGAAGATTGAGAACAAAGCAAGAGAAATTACTTTGCTGAACAATCCTTATATCAAAAGTGCTATTAAGTATGCTATTGGTAACACGCCTATGTACCTGTATGAGGGAAAAGCACTGAATCGTGAAGGTATTGATGAAGCATACTTCAATACGGCTCTGAAAGACATCCAGAAAGGCTATGAGGAGCGAATGGCAGGTTACTACGATAAGTGGTACAGAGAGGCTCGTGCGGATGAAGGAACAGCTTACGATGCGGGGCAGCGCATGGCAACTGATAGTGAAAAATGCCCTGCCGAGTTTCACATCATTAAATGTGAACATCACAAACTGAGTTAGGAGGATTGGAATGGATTTTATCAGTGCAAAAGTAGTTACAGACTTTTTAGAGAAACACGCTTTCGGAAAATGCGAATTTTGCAATAATTACGATATGTGCAAAATTATCAATAGTCGAAAAGGCTCTCACAAAAATTGTTGGCAAGTAAAGCAATTTCCGATTATTGACAATATCCGTATGCAACCAAATATTCAAGAATAAAGGAGAAGTTAAAATGACAAGAGCAAGTATTCCGTGGAATGTAAATCAGGTAACAAAGGCTGTTGCAAATGGCAGTCTCGTATTCGATAATGCTATTCAGCGTGGCTATGTTTGGGATAAGAAGAGAGCAAGCCTGCTTGTAGACTCTGTTCTCCGAGGATATACTATCCCGCCTATTTACACCATTCGCACTAACGAAAAGGTACAGACCCCAAAGGGTATGGTAAGCATCTACGACTGCATTGACGGCAAGCAGAGATGCACTACCCTGAGCAAGTTTATCAACAATGAATTTACTCTTGAAGGACTTGAAACTTTTGTTCAGCAAGACGGCACGGAGATTGACCTAAACGGCAAGACATTTGCCGAACTGGACGAAGATTTTCAGGACACGTTCAAATCATACGGACTTTCTGTGAACTACTTCACTGACATTACCGATGATGAAATTGCAGAAATGATGTCCCGTATGAATAACGGCAAGCCTCTCACAGGCGTTGAGAACGCTCGTATTAAGGCTATCTGTCTTGACCGCATCATTTCCCTTGCCAAGCACCCGCTCCTCACTGAGAATCTGTCAGAGGCTGCTGTCAAGGGTTATGCGAACGAGGACATTGTGATGAAGAGCCTGCTCCTTATGAGTGGTGATTCAGACCTTTCTTCAAAGAATGTCCGTAATGCATACGAAAATCTTGACCTTAATGCCAATGCTAACAAGGAAAAGGCTGAAAGGCTGTATGGTATTATGACGCTTATCAACGAGAGTGTTGAAGACATGAACGAGCGTGTCAAGAATAGAGAACTGAAGAAAAAGACTGTTAAAAAGGTTGTTTCTAAAACAAATCTCATTTCCGTTATTCACACAATCGCACAGTTCAAGGATTTTACAATCGAGGTTGATTATCTTTCAGAAATCCTTTGTGAGTTTTTCGGCTCTGATGACGGTGTAAGCGTAAACTATGCTTACAACGAAGCCTGTACCAACGGTACAATGCGTTCTGTCAACGTAGAAGCAAGAAATTCTGCTATGACAAATTTCTTTGCAGGCTACATCGGTACAGACAAGCTGAGAGACTAAAGCGTATGAAGTGTAACAAATACACAGAAGAAATGGAAAGCTTGCTCGAAAGAACAAAATTGTCTGCTCTCGAAATATTCTTTGCAATCAGGGCTGAAAGGCGGAAAGGACTAAACCATGAATAAGAATATATCATATTTATTGCAAACAGAGAGAACATTCGCAAGAATTAAGAACCACAATATTGTGTACAGTGATGAGGTTGTAAGCAACGATGGAGAACGCTTTGAAACGTTTGAAAAACTAGCTGAATACATCAAAGAACATGACATATACAATCACATAGAGGAAGATTTCGATGGCGCATGGCGCAAACTGCGCTACACAATATACCAGTTAATTGACGATGAGTTCGTTACTGATGACGATGCGTTCATTAGAGAATATAAATGCACTGCCGAGCAGTCTGAGTTGCTTTCTGAACATTTCAAAAATCCACCGAAAAAACAATTCTGCTGGAGAGTAACAACATGGAACAATCATCATATATATTGCAATCCGTGTGAATATCTCACGCAAACAAGCAATGAGATGGATAAATGGATTGACGAATTGAACGAATACCACTACGACAACGACAATGACTATGCTGATATTATCGATTGGAAAGTGTGCTTGTGTTCAGATGCTGACGAACTGCACGAATTTAAGACAGTTGACGAATTTATTGAATTTGTGATTTTGGAAAATGAAAAATATTATAGTATGTGCATCCGTCATAATAACGCTACTTGAAATAATCGCAGGGGAACAGTATAATAAAAGCAATCTGTTTTCCGAAATAATCGAAAGGAAATTGTTAAATGGATAAATATAATAAAATTACTGGTTTGCCAGTTGATACAGAGTATTTGGAATGCAATTTGCCGTTGTTTTTGATAAAATCCATTGAACAAATGAAAGTAGCTTGGCAAAAGAAAGACAACGGAACGGCATCTGACTGGGATTGTGACTACTGTGAATTACAAAGTAATATAAATATTGCCGAGGTAGAGCAAATTATCACACCTGAGCAGGCATGGCATTTACGAGAAAAATATTTGCACATTAAAAGGAGCAATGAAATATGATTGATTTTACTAATATGCCAAAGCGTAACAAAGCCTATGCAGGAGCGAATGGAAGCAAAATATCTGTGCTATACAATGACGAATTATATATGCTTAAATTTCCTGCTTCCCCTACGCAAAAAACAGGTGTGAGCTATAGTAATAGCTGTGTTTCAGAATATATAGGTTGTAAAATATACGAGAGTCTTGGCATTCCAGTACAACAAGTTTTGCTTGGAAAATACATTACAGGAGCAGGCAAAGAAAAAATAGTTGTAGCGTGTAAGGATTTTGCAGTAAACGGATTAGTTTTGCAAGATTTCGCATCACTGAAAAACCAAATTATAGATTCTGAAAGAAATGGATATGGTACAGAGTTGAGTGATATTCTCAAGACTTTTGAATATCAATCTGCGGTTGATAGCAAAGAGCTTTCAGAACGTTTTTGGGATATGTTTATTGTTGATTCTCTTATCGGCAATTGGGATAGACACAATGGTAATTGGGGCTTTTTGTATAATGCAGCTACAGATGAAATACAACTTGCTCCAGTATACGATTGCGGAAGCTGCTTATTTCCACAGGCAGACGCAACGACAATCAAAGATATTCTTTTAAATCAAGGTGAAATAAATGACAGAGTTTTTAATCGACCTACATCTGCAATCACACAAAATGGAAAACGCATCAACTACTTTAAATTTATATCCTCACATACAAACAAAGATTGTAATAAAGCTTTAAAGCGTATTTGCAAGACAATTGATATGCAAAAAATTAATACCATTGTTGACGAAGTACCATTTATAACAGACGAACATAAAGACTTTCTTAAAACTATACTTGTCGCAAGAAAAGAACGCATTCTTGATTTTTCATATAAAAAGCTGAGAAAAATGGAAAAGAATATAGAACGTTGAAGGAGCTGCATATTATGGAGTTTGTTAAAAATGAAGGAATGATTCTATGAATAAATACATATACAAAGTCGTAGTCGAACTTGATATTCTGAATGAAGGAATGAGAATATTAGCAATATAACATATATAAGAACCGTAGGAACTACGGGGATAGCTTGGTAAATATCTTTCCATTAGGAGAGAGTTCCCAAGAACCCTGCGACTTTAGTCGTGGGAGGTTCAGGACAATATAATTCTTAATGCAGGCAGGCATGATTTAGAGGACACATACCGCATTGTACGGAAGATGTTCACTGATAAGGGTCTGCATGACGTTTCAGAAGGAAAGCAGCTTATCTTCATCAGTACACCAGAGAATAAGGACGCACACGGTGCAATCGGTGCGGTTACAAATACCTTGTATCGCAGCTGGGTAAAACCATATCTTAAGGTCATGGAATGGCACAATGCAAGCAAATGCAGCAAAGAAGATTTGCTGAAAACATTTAGAGCTTGTGAGGCAAAATATGGTGCTTAATTATGGAAAAAATCCGCTTGAAGTTCTTGGTGCGTACCGTGAAATAAAGAGATTCCTTAAGCAACATGGCTTTTCTCACAGGCAAAGGACATCAGAGATGCTATAGAGCATGAACTTATTGCAACGAATAAAGTACACCCACCATTCTTCACTTCCTTGCATGAAGCTTATGCTGTGGTACTGGAAGAACTTGAAGAAGTCGAAGAGATGTGAAAGGACGGATAAATGAGTAAAGAAAAGTATTTTTGTAAGGAAGCTGAGATATTTGCAAGAGTCCTCACCTTTCTTAATGATAACCGATTTGCAATTGCTTCGCAAAGGATTCGTGTGATTTGCTATCTTTTGTCAGAAGCAGACGAAAATGGTGTTGTGAGAACAACATATAAAAAAGCGGTGAAAGACCTTGGCAACATTGAATTGAATACGGTAGGACAGACGTTCAGATTGCTTATGAAGTCTGGATTATTGTCCATGACTCGCACTGATAGAGGAGTACCTACTCTTACAGAATATGAAGTAAAAAAAGATAAACTTCGTGAGATGATTGGCGAATATAAAGCAGAATAAAACTATGTATAGTGTGTATTACACATCAAGTAGTGCTTTGTGCATTGTGAAACTGATGATTTTAGTGTATAATAAGAGTATTGACTGATATGTCAGATTCACTTGTGCCGAAAGGAGACACAGACTATGGAAACAGCAAAATTCAGATGGATTGATGAAAGCATTGATATTTCTGACATTTATCCTCGGTTGCCAAAGCATATGAAGGACATGATTGCAGAAATTGAACAAGCAGACATTGACGACAATCTCGGAATCTACAGCACAGGTATAGATGACCTTGAAGCACACACAAAACTGCTTATTCCTGACATCATTACAGACAAGGAATGGGAAATGATTTGCAACAGGTATTCCATTTGTTAAGGAAAGAAGGAATAAAATGAGAAACACAATCATAGAAAATTTAGATAATTGCCCGACAAACAGTCGTAACGGAACGTATGGCGGTAAAGCGGGAGATAAGGAAGGTATCACATATAATGGTGAGCCGTGGATAGTGAAGTACCCTAAAAGCACAAGAGGTATGAGAGGCGAACTTGCATCTTATACAACAGCTCCGCTTTCTGAATATATCGGAAGTAATGCCTATCAGATTCTTGGTATAGAGGCACATGATACGATTCTTGGTATCAGAAACGGAAAGCTTGTAGTGGCTTGTAAAGACTTCTGTCAGACGGAAGGCTCTTTACGTGAAATCAGAACTCTGAAGAACGTATATAACAAAGAACTTGCGGAGAAACTGGAAGAAAGCCTCTCCTCAACATCAGATTCACACCTCATAGACTTAGAGAGCATTATGATACATTTGCATCACAATCCGATTCTGAAAGAAGTTCCTGACATTTCAGAAAGGTTCTGGGAGCAGGTTCTTGTAGATGTTCTGATAAACAACAACGACCGTAACAGCGGTAATTGGGGTGTGCTATTAGAAAATGGGAAGTACAGACTTGCACCTGTTTTTGATAACGGAGCAGCTTTCTCAAACAAACTTCCCGATTACAAGCTTGGAGAATTGCTTCAGGACTCAAAACGCTTTACGCAGAGTCTTGAAAACGCTAAGACAATATACGGCATGGAAGGGCAACCTGTTTATGCAAAGGATATACAAACGCTTCTGAACGATGACTTACTGAAGACAGCGACAAGGATTATTCCTGTTATGGCTCAAAAGATGAGAGAGATTCAGAAGTTTGTTGATGGCATTCCTGAAGATGCAGGAGTGATTAAAGTATGCTCACAGGTGAGAAAAGAGTATTACAAAACTTCTTTGCAAGCAAGATTTGAGCAATTCCTGCTCCCTGTCTTAGAAAATGCTGAACGTCTCGGTTTCGCTGAGAAAGGTACAGCAGAGAAAGCAAAGCAAAATCTGGCTTCTGGAAGCAGTAAGGCATAAACCTGTCATCTTTCGTTCATCGACCTCTTACGAAGAGGTGATTCTTTGTTCATTTTTTGTTTTCTGTTGCTATTTGGCAGTCAAGTGTATTGCACGCTGCTTTTTCGAGAGATGAAGGTAACTCCTTTTGAACTCGCCCATATTATCAATTTTTAAGGAGAAGTAAAACATGAACAAAACAGAATTTGTAAACGCACTGGCAGCAAAAAGAAACGTTACAAAGAAACAGGCGGCAGAGCTTGCTAATGATGTAATCGGCATTATTGAGGACGCTGTAGCCTCTGGAGAAGGATTCAGCATCAACGGCAGTTTTGCATTGAAGACAGTGTACAAGCCTGAGCAGACGAAGTGGAATGAGATGCTTCAGAAAGATATTATCGTTCCTGCTAAGACAGTTGCGAAACTTACTGTCGGCAAACCTCTGAAGGAAAGAATCAATCTCCTGACGGCAAAACATAAAGAAACAGTTACAGACGTTGTTCCTTTTTAAGGGATTAGTGGGCGTAAAAAGTATTTAACAGAAAGTCTTCAGCATTTGAAGGCTTTTTCTGTTTTTATACAAAAACTTTGTGTCGCAATAACGAAAACTTGTATATTGTACCAATTGAAATAAGTATAGCGATATGTTATAATGATAAATGTAAGATGAAGACCATAGATACGAAAGGAAAACGATATGGAGCAGATTAAAGTTACATTGAATAGTGGCGAGGAAGTTTTCGTAAGTTTGAATGTTCCCAATGCCATCGCTGAAGGCGATGCAAGAGACGAAAGCGACTGTAAAACAGCTTATATCAACAACTGGCTGAATAACAATATGACTTTTGCTGTGGAATGGGAAGCAAGCAATGCAACTGCATAAAAGAAGAAAGTGGAAAGGACGAGAAATATATGGATAATAAGATTTCAACTATTATGGCTGCACTGCAAGCTTTGGATGAAAACTTGAAGCAGCGTGAGAAAATAAACACTCCATTTGGTAAACAGTCACCTGCTCACGGATATGAAATCAAGCGTATTGATTTTATTAGAGAGAATTGCATCAGAATTGACATTGTGGTGAATGACAGGTCGATTCGTGAGAGAGACTGTATTCGTGGGGGAGACGAGGCTTCTTTCTATATTTTGAAAGAAGGGGTGCTTTCTGACGAAGAATACGAAAAAATTTGTGAGTAAGTGCTTGCTTTGTAAAACAATTGTTATAATATTTGTGCCATGATTGAGAAAACGGCATAAATATGTGGTACAATGGAAAACAAGACGAATGCATAGACGTTCGAGGAAGGAACATGGTGATAACTATGGTGATAGATAAAGAAAAATATGAATTTATGGTTGTGGTAGAACTTGATGATGAGAAAATTCTCTCTGATGAAAAGTATGACCTTGAAGATACCTACCGTGTTGTAAAAAAAGCGTTTGTTGACGAAGGTTTGATTGATGTATCTGAAGGAAAACGCCTGACGTTTATGACGAAACAAGGAGATTCGCAAGGATGTGCTTCAGTGGGAGTTGTCATCAATCTTTTGTGGCGTTCTTGGACAAAGCCTTACTTGAAAGTTATGGAATGGCATGGTTTTGATGACGGAACAGTAGAAGATGTGATTGCAATTTTCAGAGAGTGTGACACAAAGAGAGATGGTTAATTGTGAAACGAAAAGCAATTAACTTTGACCTTGACACAAAGGCTCTGAAACGGCATTACTGTATGACGAATAGTCCTTTTGAACGACTAAAAGCTTACAAGGAAATCGGGGCTTTTTTGAGGAAAAACGGATTTTCACACAGACAATGGTCTGGATATGTGTCTGAAAGTCCGATAAGTATGTCTGAAATCACAAGTATAATAACGAAATTGTCCAGAGAGAAAGACTGGTTTTCAAAATGCGTTAGAAAATTTGATGTTACGGAAATCGGCACACAATATGATATGCTCAATGATATTTACAGAGCAGTAAGAACGCTTGATTCTGCAAAGAATGCTACAAAAGCAAAGTCTGAATATAAATCACATTCTGATTCACCTTCTCAAAAATCTCAGGAAGAAAAGTCTTCCGAACTCCCTAAAACGAAAACTGAAAAGAAGAAATCCGTTAAGAAAAGCAAAAGCTTTGATTATGGTGATTGAAAGGAATACTAATATGAGGTATAAAGCAAAAACGTTAGCAACGGTTGTTGCGGTGTCTTTTGGGTTAGGTATAATTCCTTCCACACATACAAGTGCCGCAAGAATACTGAGCGATTGCTCACAGGAAGGCTATTATATGGCAAGTCCTGAAAACAATATACGCAGTGAAATCAGTGGAGAGAGTTTAGGACATCTAAACAGTGTTCAGGTGTATTTGCTTGGTGATGATAAGTTTATAAAGGATGAACAGACAGGTTTGACTTGGATAAAAATTAACAATGCTGTTGTAAGAGAAAATGGTAAAACAGTGGATGGCTATATTTGTCTGTCTTATTGTTATTATATGGGAACAACAGATAATCTGCGCCAATATGAAGTAGCAAATACAGCCCCTGCATTTGAGAATTTTTATTCCGATAGTGAGGTTGTAGAGGTTCTTAATGAAGGAGATAGACTCAAACTTATTGATACTGGCGATACACAACTTTACTGTCCACGTAAAAAGTTCTGGGTAAATAGCTGTGACTTGAAAGCAAATGAGGATGGGGCATATTATTATAGCCCATATGTAGATTATTCAGGAATGGATTTTACATATAACGAAGACGCATTTCACAACGAAAATCAGAAAATAATCTATATGCACTTTATGGCGAAAGGTTATCCAGAGACAAGTGCCTGTGCCATTGCTGCAAACGCATATTCGGAAAGTGGTTGCAATCCAATGGCATGGTGTAATGACACAAACGGCTTGATTTCTTACGGTCTTTTTCAGCATAACGGTTCAAGATATGAACGCTTAAAGCAATGGTGTGCAGAACGTAGATATGATTACAGAGATATTTACGCACAACTTGAATATCTTGATTGGGAATTGGAGTGTTACTGCACACAGGTACATGACACAATGCTTGACAGTTCTCTTACAGCAGGTGAGGCTTCGTATTATTGGGCTTCTAAATTTGAAGTGTGTTCAAGTCGATACTGGAACAAACGTGCAACTGATGCGGAAAATCTGTATTATAACGTGATAGCTAACCGTATCACAGATACGCTTGTCGAAGGTGAGTAGGGAGTTATTTCGGAATAAGGGAAAGAAGGAATGAGATACATTTGAATAACTTACTTAAAGGATTTTTGCTATGTGCAGCATCGGCAACGCTTGTAGGAATTGTTGGCTGTGATACGGCATCAACCAAAATGGTCAATCGTCAAACCGTTCCTATTCATACAACAGAGTCAAGAACACTTCCCATTCAGATAACAGAAACGATTACTGCGACAACTACTACCAAGGCGGTGCCTTCAAGCTCTTTAAAGACAAGAACGACTACGGCAGAGCAGGGAGTAGAATACTACGAAGCATACACAGACGAGGATTATATCGACTTTGATTTTGCTTGGTACAGAAGTTTGCATATGTCAAAAGAACAAGAAGAATCTAATGAACCTGCTCTTGAAGAAACTATTATAGCAGATACCGTAACAGAAGATACAGACTTGCAGGACACATCGGAAAACAATGTACGATATGAGAACTATCTTTTTATAGGCGATTCCAGAACAATTGGAATGTCCTGTTATGAGGTGATGGAATGTTTTGCTGAAGTAGCTTGCGGTCTTGATTACTTTTACGAACATTATGACGAGATTACAGCTTACACAGATTATAATATCGTTATAAACCTTGGTGTAAACGACTTGCACAAACTGGATGATTACATTGATATGTATTGGAATCTTCCAGAAAAGTTTGTGAGCAGCAATCACATTATCGTTGTTTCAGTAAATCCGACAAGCGGAAGTTATGATAACCTCAATTCTGATATAGACTGGTTCAACGGCAACCTGTCTGTCAATCTCCCAGAAGATTTTGAATGGATAGACACAAATAGTTATCTGAAAGATACAGGATTTGAAACTTCTGATGGACTGCATTATCTTGAAAATACTTACAGAAAGATATATGAGGTAATTGTTTCAACTGTAAATTAAAAAGAACCAAATTTTGACAACCCAATATACTTAACAGTGAGGCAATGTGGCATGGTTGCTTCGCTGTTTTTGTTTGCTTTGATGAGTGGCAAATAAAATCGTTCTCTTTTGTATGTACTAACAAAAACGCTCTTATTGAATAACGAAAAATTGTATATAATACCGCATGAAATAATTATAGCAAAGCGGTATAATAGTAAATGTAAAGAGGAGTGATAACTTTGCAGGATAAATCTAAATTTACATGGGGGAGAAAAACCAGTGAGCTGCTCCCTGAGAAAGAAGACTTGGCAACGTGGGAGTCAGAAAAGGCGGTTGTTATCAAAAAGATTAAAAGCGGAACAGATATTGATGACGACACATGGGGAAAGATGAAAAATATCTGTATGAGCATCGCAAAAGGCAGAGATAGTCAAGACTTTTCAGCTTTTCACCATGCGGAATACAAGTATTTTTCGGAACTCACCAATTTATATAGGCAGTACGAAAGTAAAGCTGTTACCAAAGAGTCTGCTGAATCTACAGAAAAGAAGCTTTTTAAAGAGTATCAAGACTTTAAGGAGCAGGAAACCAAGTGGTGGGACGGCATCGTAAGGTGGAATGATGCAATCCGTGTTACGGAGATGTGCCGCTCGTCCATGAACAAGTGTGATGATAAGGACGTTGCTTTTGAACTTGCGCTTCAAGCGATTTCCAAAATGACAGGCGATGTTACGGTGATGTCCGTGACTCGCAAGAAATATTTTGGAGATAAGCCGTTAGCTGTTACATACGATGTATCACCTACATACTACAAGAAAACTATTGAAGAACAAGCAGAGAAAGGGAACGCATGAAACCAATTGGCAGTAATGCCACAAGGAGATGATATTATGTTTTGTTATGTTTCAAAATATGGCAATGTCGTTGTCTATGCCAATACTATAGAACAAGATGCTGTTTCACAGATAGTCAATATGGCGAACTCTCCTCTTGGAGAGAACGCTCATATACGCATCATGCCTGACTGTCATGCAGGAGCAGGCTGTACAATTGGCACAACCATGAGGCTGACAGATAAAGTGTGTCCGAACCTTGTGGGTGTTGATATAGGCTGCGGAATGTATGTAACCAGACTGACCGTTACAAAAGAAATATCAGAGGACTTTCCGCACTTCCTTGAAGAACTTGACCGTACAATCAATGAATGCGTTCCGTCAGGAATGGCAATAAATGAGACAGCAGCTTATGATGCAATGCAGTTTGCAGATAAGCTCAAACAGCTTTATTGCTATAATCACATAAACTTTGAATATGCTCTTCGTTCAATAGGCTCTCTTGGCGGTGGTAATCATTTTATAGAACTCAACAAAAGTGAACTTGGTGAATATTATTTTGTAGTTCATTCAGGTTCTCGTCATCTGGGAAAGGAAGTTGCCACATACTATCAGAACAAAGCCGTTGAATACGCTGAATCGGCTCGTAAAGACAAAGAAGAACTTATTAAACGGTATAAGGCAGAGGGTAAAGAAAAGGAGATACAGGCTGCTTTGAATGCCATAAAACCTGCTCCTTTCCAAAGAGAGCTTGCATATTGCGAGGGTAAACTTTTTGAAGAGTATATCCATGATATGAAAATTGTTCAGGAATTTGCAACGCTTAACCGTAAGGTGATTGCAAAGGAAATCTGTGAACGTTGGAAGGGCAGTAAAACAACAAGACCTGTATTTACAGAGCAGTTTACTACCATTCACAACTACATTGATACAGACGACATGATACTCCGAAAGGGAGCTGTATCAGCACAAAAAGATGAACTTCTGCTTATCCCAATGAATATGCGTGATGGTTCGCTCCTTTGCCGTGGCAAGGGTAATCCTGATTGGAACTATTCAGCACCACACGGAGCAGGACGGCTGATGTCACGTTCCAAAGCAAAGGAATCCGTTTCTCTTGAAGAGTTTGAAAAGTCAATGGAAGGTATCTTTACTTCTTCTGTCGGCACATCTACTCTTGACGAGTCTCCAATGGCTTATAAGCCTATTGAGGAGATTCTTGAGTGTGTCGAAAATACGGTAGAAGTACTGGATATTATCAAGCCAGTATATAACTTCAAAGCACATTAAGAAAAATGGGACGGTGTTGTGAAATGAGACTTTTTACGGAAAGCGTTTTTAAAAGCCTTCCGAACACACAGAGAAATCGTAAGGGCAGTTTTTCTTTCAATTGACGGAAGACGAGCGGAACAATCTGAGTTCGTTTTTACAAAAAGTAGGGGCAGTTCCATAACTGTCCTTATTTTTTGTGCGAATAAAAATTGAGTGAGAAAACGGCATTTACCGATTTTTTAAAGAAACTCTTTGTAAGGCAGCAGGTTATATACGAATAGGCGGTTTTGGCGGTTCTTTGCAATACAAGTACAACCCCAACGGCTATTATTCTATGTACACCAACGAAGAAGTAAAGACTCTGATGTCAGAACTCCCAGACTGTGATATACTTATCACGCACGACAGACCCTGCTATTCATTACCCGAAAACATCACTTCCCATAGTGGACTCGTTGCTATAGGCGATTATATCAAGCAGAAGAAGCCTACTTTTGTCCTTCATGGACATTTACATAACAAATACGTTGAACAATACGAGGAAACCCTGATACGATGCTGCTATCGGGTGGAATCGTTCACTATAAGATTATAAGAAAATTATTTGAAAAGCAGTACTAAATTTTTGTACATACAAACAAAAGCTGTCTTCTTAAACAGTTAAAGAATGTGAATTGTGAGAATTGAAATAAATGCAATAAAATGATATAATAAATAAAAAGATAAAAAACAGGAGAAACATATGAAGTATGATGTTATGTCGAACAGTAAAATAGCAGATAAGGCAAGATTTAAAAATGAATACTTCAGAGAGATGCTTACTGATACCGATTGGGTACTGTGTCTTTATTCTGCGTGTGAATATCTTGGACTAAGCAATGCAAATTTTAGCGATAATATCTATGTCGTTTCAAAGTCGTATTGTGATGAACACAATATTGAGTATGAGGAACGCTTCGGAATCCTTACAACAACATTATCGCAGACAATCAACGACATTTTAAGTGATAGCAGCATTGACGAACAGGTTATCTTGGAATCACTTGCAGAAGCATATTTTGGCAATAAGTCTATTGATATACATGAATCAAACCTTAATGCATATGAGCATTTTACAAAAATGGCGAAGGAATATTATGATTGTTAGAGGGGATTTACTTGGAAAATAATATAGAGACATTATACAAGTTGATAGGTGCTATGGACGAGGCAAAAGTTCCAATTGCTATAAAAGGTGGTTTGTTGCTCAACACAGAACTAAAAAAGCACAATTCCACTACATCAAGAAAAACCGTGGATATTGATGCAAATTGGCTTATTAAAGAACCTGACATCAATAATATGCAACAAGAAATTGAGAGAGCGGTAAAATCAGTTTTTCCTGATTTTTCTGTTGAGGTGAGCAGAGAGTTTGGTGAAAAAAGGTCTGCTGGTTTTGCAATAAGAACCGAAGACGGTGAAATTTTTACAAAAATGGATATTGATGTAAACAAAAAGTCAAAAGTAGTGCCATATGAGTTCAATGGGATAAAGTTTAATGGCATCACGGTGGAAAGTATGCTTGCAGACAAAATCGGTGTTCTTTCAAACCAAACAGTCCTCAGAAGGACAAAAGACTTGTTAGATGTTTATTTGTTGAATAAATATGTAAAATATGACAATAAAGTTCTTACTAAAGAATTGTCAAAAAGAGAGATAGGCGACTTTTCAACCTTAAAAGAACGTAAAGAAGATATACAGCACGCATACGAAAAACTTCGTGATATAGACAATAAACCTGAATTTGAAGAAGTCTATAGCAAAGTTTTAGAAGTCTGCCAGAAGAAAGAGAAACAGCTTAAAGCTTATCAAAGAAATAAAGGACTTGGCAAATAGCATCGGCATTAAAAAGTACGTAGAAAAGCACACAGAAATGTGTGCTTTTGTTATGTTGCATAAAGCCTTTATTAAGAAATAACGAAAGTTTATGTATTATACTACTTGAAATAATTGTAGTAATGTGGTACAATAATATATGTAAGGTAAAGGAAAACATGAATACAAAAACGAGGTAAATAATTATGGAAATGCTAATCAGCAGAGGCAGAATCGTAAACGCATTCATCGACTTTTGCAGATACAACAGATTTTTCAATGCAGGCACAAACTCTCAGTACAACAAAGCTTTCGATGTTGCTTATGACTGTGTAAGTAAGAGCGTTGAGTGCGGTGATTTTACCAACGTAGAAGACCGTCTGACCGATGTGGTTTGGATTTGCTCTTATGACGAGAACACTGGTGACGAACTTGACCGCAATGCCATTGCAGAGCCAATTAATGAATGGTTCGTACAGATGCTCGGTGAGAATGAAGAACTCGTCAAACAGAACAGAGACGATAAAGATATAGACAAACCACTGAATTTTATCGAGTGCGTTCAGCTTATTGATATGCTTGTTGAAAATAATATGCTTCGCAAAGACCCAAATAATCCAAACAATGTTTTGACCTACAGAACAGGACTTGATAAAAGCATATACGGAATGACCGAGGGTTGGGTATCGGAGAATATTGTTAGTGTAACTGCTCCTGAACTTGCGATAGATATTGAGAGTCAGAAGTATCTGCGTGGAGAACTGCAAAAGAAAGGGGTTGAACTGCACTTCTGTGAATATTGAAGGAAAAATCTACTCAAAAATCAATTGAAAGAGAGTGATAAAGCGTGTTTCAAAGTGCAGAGGAAATTGTAAAAGCACTTGCCGCCAGTTTGGGTGGTGACGTTTATGATGAAAACGGCAATCAAAAAACTGAATGGAGTTTTCGCACTTCTAAAAATCATGAGATGATTACAGAGGACTTAGGCAATGGTGTAACGGCTGTGCGTTCGACGATACCACCGCCGCTTGCGGGACAGCATCCGCTTGATAAAAATTTCAGATATAGTGTATTTCCTGATGAATTAGAGGTGCAAGGTTCTACACTGTCAATTTACTGCTTTTACAAAGTGAAATATGCAGAAATGACAAGTACAAGAAAGAATCTCGATGGTACAAAATCTACATATGGTTGGAATAAAAAGATGGGATTGAACAACGGACTACCGTTTGTGGTGACAATCAATGTGATTCCGATTGGTACGGACGTATATTCCGTGGAAGCAGACTTTCACATGAGAGAAAATCTTGGCTCTTGTCAGTTTAAGTTTGAGAATGACGGTGTAGGATTCTTGAATGTGTATGCTTCGGATTTAGTCAGCAGATGGTTGCGAGATTGTGTTCGTGAAATCTCTACACAGATTCACAAAAGGGTGCTGTATTTGCTTGAACCTGACGATGCGGAAGACGATGATTATAAAAAGGGATTCTTATATACATATGCACGATTTTAGGAGTGAATAAAATGATTTACAGAGAAATTTCAGCAGACCTTTTTAAGTTTTCAGAAGAATATATGCTTGTGCATTGTATCAGTTCTGGCTTTGCTTTGGGAGCATGAATCGCAAAGGTCTTTAGAGACCGATAGGAATCGGAGACTATCTTGTAGTAAAGGTAAAAAAGGCTTGCTGATTTGCTGTCCCAATGTTAAAAAGGTAGGTGTTGAGGACTTGACAGACTGAAATGGGAGAGTGTTTCGCAAATTATTCAGCAACAGTTTCGTGATACAGATATTGAGATTGTTGTGTGTAGATTATAATAAATTTGCACATAACAATCGTTGAAATAATTGTAGCGATACAGTAAGAGGACTAAGGCAAAACAAAAACGGTTAGTGTGGCTAAGTATAACAAGATATACTTAGCAGTACGATTTTGAAAAGGAAAATACATAACTTCTGAGGTTTGTGTTTGGAATGTCATAGGCATAGGCAACAATGATTTTGTGAAAAACTGTCAGCACATTCTTAAACTTTTTAAGCCTTATAAAGGAGAACAAAAAAGAGAACATGAGCAAGAACACGAAATGGAGCAAAACACACCAAAGAAGAAAGAGAGTGTTGAGAAAATGATGAAGGCTAAGAACAAAAAACTCGCACCGATTGTAGCAACTCTGAATCTGATTAAGGAATTTGGATTCAGCAAGAGGATGGGAAAGGCGGGAGCATTTTCTTATATGCTTGCGGTTGCTGACAATGACTTTATGATTCGCAAGAGTATCAGGGAAATTTCAAACGAGTCTGGAATTGACTATGTAACGGTACAGACCACGTTTAATATTCTGTACGAAAAAGAAGTGATTAAGCCGAGAGCATATTGTGTATATGAAATCGACTATGGAAAACTTATGTCGTATATGGAAAACAAACAATTAAAAAAGAAGGAGATAGATTATGTGGGATTATCCTAATTATGGAACTCATCACGACCGAGATGTAAATGCTGCAATGGATAAAAACAGAAAAAAGCATCTGGTGAAAGAGACTGTCGCAACGGCTATATTTGCAACCATCGGAGCAGTAGGTATGCTTGCTCTTACAAGCTTTTACGGATTTTGTAAAGTGTCAGGACAGAGTATGGAGAATACCTATTTTGATGGTGACAAGCTTTTCATTGAACGTAACAGAGGTGATAGCTATGAACATGGAGAAGTAGTTGTTCTTTCTTGTACGGAAGAAGGAAAAGACCATTCAATTCTTGTGAAAAGAGTGATTGCAACAGAAGGAGACACTCTCGATATTGACTTTGAAGCTGGAACAGTAACGCTCAATGGAGAGATTCTTGACGAACCATACATCAAGGAATTGACATACAGAGATGACGGTGGCTTTGATTATCCTGTGACCATTCCTAAAGACTGTTATTTCTGCATGGGAGATAACAGAAATTATAGTAGTGACAGCAGGGATTCAAGAATCGGATTTGTTCATGAATCTGATATTCGGGGCAGAGTAAAAGCCAAACTCCCCGATTGGTTATAATTGCAAGAAGGCTTCATAATAATACCGTGCAAGCCTCTTAGAGAGTCGGCGAGAGGGCATGGTGCGTTAAGAGGGATGTTGTGGCAAAGAGCCTTGGATAGCTTAAAATAACGCACAGAGACTCTGTGAATGCGATGCGGATAGCGAGACTTGTGGCACTTATAATCTATAAGAATTTTTCTGAATCACGCTTGCGTTTAATTTGCACAAATAAGAAAATCCATACACCTCGTCTTTTGTAAATAACGTAGAAAAACGTGGTAGTGTAAGCCAAAACTATTGACTTTTGCGTAGAAATGGTGTATAATAATAAACATAGTATAGAGGTAACTCTGATGCTATTTCCTAACCCTTATGAGGGATTAAGATGTTTATTCCGAACGCACCCTGTTCTCCTTTATAAGGCGGCATATATGTCGCTTTATTATATATGCTCTCCAATATTTCATTTTACAATATAATCAAAAGTAAGATGCCACCTGTTCTTTGAATGGGTGGCGTTTGCTATAATCGTTCCGTCAAGAGGAAAAGGAATGTATTTTGATGAAATTGTTAAAAAGGAGCAAGGTAAAGAAAGAACATCATATGAAAGGTAATGTGAACATGGATAGAATAGAAGAGAAAATATGCAGAACACGACCTCAAATATTATCCTAATAAGTTATGACCGTAAATAGTACGAGATACTCAACACTGGCTTAACACCAATTTAACGCAAAATTCTCAAAGGGTGCTGTTCGTAGCAATAAGTCTGCATAAGCTTTTATAAATCTTTATGTAAAGAGAGTAAGGTACGTCTCAATGTCTTGCTCTCTTTTTTGTTTTCCTATTTTCTGTATCGATAGAAACGGCAACAAGGAAGACAAATAACGGAAAAATAAATAAAATAACGATTGACAACTCTGCATAACTCTGCTACAGTATACATAACGAATGATTAAATAGTATAACAAAAGGAGAATGGCTATGATTGCAAAAGAAGTACCGATATGGGAAAAACGATTACTCACAGTAGACGAGGCGGCTTTATACACCAACATAGGACAGAACAGGATTTCCGAACTGCTCAGGAAACCTTCCTGTCCTTTTGTGCTATATATAGGAAGAAAGAAACTTGTAAAGCGAAAAGAATTTGAAAAATTCTTGGATGAAAGTGTGGAATTAGATTAGAAAAAATATTGCAAAAAGAAGTCTTTGTATGGTATACTTTAACGTGCTGTATTTGGGCTTCTTTTTTTGATTGAAAGGAGCTTATATGGGAAAAAGTTTGAAAGGAAAAGAGTTAGGAATAGGAATAACTCAGCAAAAAGACGGTCTTTATAATGCAAGTTTTGTAGACAAACTTGGAAAGAGACGAGTAAAGAGATTCAAAAAGCTGCAAGAGTGCAGAAAGTGGCTTGAAGATGCAAAGTACATTAACGAACACAGTAGCATTACTGAGGCGAACAACATGATGGTCGATGCGTGGTTTGATTACTGGATAAGCATAAAAGAAAAGACAGTCAGACCAAACACCGTTAGAAATTATCGGGAACGCTATCAGAAGAATATCAAAAAAGTGATTGGAAATATGCTTCTGGTGAATGTGAAACCTATTCATTGCCAAAAGATATTCAGTGATATGGCTGATGAAGGCTATAAAACGACTACGATGTATCAAACGAGAATTGCCTTATATAATATGCTTGATTTTGCAAAAGAAAACGATATTATCATCAGCAATCCTTGCAAAAAGTCAGTTAAAAGCGACATGGGAAAGCCGTCTGATAAAAAAAGAGCGTTAGAAGTCTTTGAGCAACAGAGATTTCTACGATACGCTAAAGGTCAGAGTTATGAAAATCAGTACAGATTCATTTTACAGACAGGACTCAGAACAGGAGAACTTGTTGGACTGAAGTGGGAAGATATAGACTTTGAGAAAAAAACACTTTCTATTCAAAGGTCAATGGAATACAGACATTCATCAAAAGTTTGGAGAGTTGGAGAACCAAAGAGTAAGTCTGGCTACAGAACCATACCTCTCACGGATGAGGCTGTCCGAATATTGAAAGACCAGAAATTAAAAAACAGTCGGTTGAAAGTCGTTCCAATGGAATGGCGTGACTATATTTTTCTTTGTAGAAAAGGAACTCCTATTAAAAACAGTACTTATGATACCGCCCTGTATAAAATATGTGAGAAAGCGGACATGAAGCCATTTGCGATGCACATACTCAGGCATACATTCGCAACAAGGTGTATTGAAGGCGGTATGAAGCCGAAAACGCTTCAAAAAATTCTCGGTCATTCTAATATCGGTATCACAATGAATCTGTATGTTACGACAACAGAAGATGAAAAGCAGAAAGAAATTGAGCGTGTTGCTGAAGCGTTGCTTCTATGTAATGTTATGTAAGTGCTTATAATTTGAAAAAGAA